>NZ_CP082905.1 GCF_023517775.1 Mixta hanseatica
AGCGCCGGCGCCAGCCGGCTGCAGGGGTTGACCTGGCCGTTGCCATCAGACCCTAGCCGGCAGGCCCGGAGCGCCATGCGGTCCGGCGAAGCTTACCGGCTCAGCCGGTTAGCGCAGTGGGGCTTGACGACCCGGCAACGCCGGGGAGCCGGAGGGGGCCATCAGGATGTTGACGTTTATGACCCTGAGAGGAATAAAGCTCGCGAAGCAGCTGCAGCACAGCAGAAGAAATAAAGGAATCCGTAGTCTGTAAACGAATCCATATTCTGCTTCTCAATCCCCCTTTTTTGTTCGCTGTGAGAGCCAGTAAAACAGGTCGTTGTCTTTCACGGTCAGCAGTATGGGCTGATAGCCCGGCCGGAGAGCCTGCAGGGGAGCATGAGGACTTTATGACTGCTTTCCTTCAGTTACCTGTTAATCGCCTGCAAAAGCCTGACTGGCTGCTGCTGTATAACTATGGAAAAATGGCGAATGGAATATTTGTGTAACGGAGGGATGATTATGTCGGTTTTTCATAACTGGCTGTCTGGGATCGCAGGCGGTAATTATTTTGTTTACATCAAACGCCTTTCCGCCAATGATACAGGCGCAACGGGCGGTCATCAGGTCGGGCTTTATATTCCTTCCGGTATCGTTGAAAAGCTGTTTCCGTCCATCAACCATACCCGGGAGCAGAACCCTTCTGTTTATCTCACAGCGCATGTTTCTTCCCATGATTGTCCTGACAGTGAGGCCCGGGCCATCTATTACAACAACCGTTTTTTTGACGGGACCCGGAATGAAAAACGTATCACACGCTGGGGAAGAGGCAGTCCGCTGCAGAATCCTGAAAATACCGGCGCCCTGACAATACTGGCCTTCAGGCTCGACGAAGAGGGCAAGGACTGTTCGGCGGTGGACATCTGGGTCTGCGCCAGCCCTGATGAAGAGGACGTTATCGAGACCGTTATCGGCGAAGTTATTCCCGGAACGCTTATCTCCGGGGCCGCAGGGCAAATACTGGGCGGCCTGACTCTTCAGCATGCGCCTGTAAATCATAAATACGCTATTCCTGAAGACTGGCAGCAACGCTTTCCGTCCGGAAATGAAATTATTCAGTATGCCGCCGGCCATTACGTAAAAAAATCTGATGACCCGGATGAGCAGCTTATTGACCGTCGGCGCGTCGAGTACGACATCTTTCTGCTGGTAGAGGAATTACATGTTCTGGACATCATCCGGAAGGGATTTGGCTCTGTAGATGAGTTTATTGCGCTGGCCAACTCCGTCAGTAACCGGCGTAAATCCCGGGCCGGAAAGTCACTGGAGCTGCACCTGGAGAACCTCTTCATTGAGCACGGGCTGCGGCACTTTGCCACGCAGGCAGTCACGGAAGGCAATAAAAAACCAGATTTCCTGTTCCCTTCAGCAGAGGCTTACCACGACGTTGAGTTTCCCGTGGAAAACCTGCGCATGCTGGCGGTCAAGACCACCTGTAAAGACCGCTGGCGCCAGATACTGAACGAAGCAGATAAAATCCCGCAGGTGCACTTGTTTACGCTGCAGGAAGGGGTGTCTCATACACAGTACAGGGAAATGCAGGAGGCGGGGGTCAGGCTGGTCGTGCCGTCACCGCTGCACAAAAAATACCCGGAAGCGGTAAGGGCTGAATTAATGACGCTGGGTGCGTTCATTGCGGAGCTTACAGGGCTTTACGCAGACCTTCCGTAGGTAAACTCCCGGCATATGATGCCGGGAGTTTCACTCAGGCCTGTTCAGCCTTATCAGCCTCGGCAGAAACCGCTTTCAGGATGTAAGGTTCCAGCAGTCTGGCAACGGCTTCAAATACCGGCACCACAACAGAGTTACCGAACTGCCGGTATGACTGCGTGTCAGAAACCGGAATACGGAAGGGTTTGCCATCTGGCTTTTCAAAGCCCATCAGGCGTGCACACTCACGGGGGGTCAGCCTGCGCGGACGACGCGCCTGGTTTTCTTCGTTCACAAAGTCTGTTTCTCCCGTAGCCATATCCCAGCCACGGTCTATCAGAATTTCAGATCCGTCTTTGTGATAGCGGGCAGAAAGCGTACGGGCAACGCTTTCCTTGTTTTCAGGATTAACGAGGCCAAAACCGAAGCCGTTTCCCTTAGCCGCATGCTTTTTGGCATAGTTATAGAGATACTCCCAGAGTTTCGGCGTCAGGATATATTTACTGTCAACCACAGGTTCCAGCAGTTCGCCAAATGACGGGCGTTGTGCCGGGTAAAAACGACTGACGTCGCGCAGGGTAAAGCCCTTGTGAATATTCAGGTCGCGGCGGAAACCGACCAGAACGATACGTTCCCGGTGCTGGGGCAGGAAGTGCTTTCCGTCGATGACTTTGGGATCGCTTTTGCCTGCATCAGCCGCATCCGCAACTTCATAGCCCAGCTCGTCAAGCGTTTCCATGATGACTTTAAAGGTTTTGCCCTTGTCATGACTTTTAAGGTTTTTGACGTTTTCCAGCACAAAAATGGCCGGCTTTTTGGCCCGAATAATACGCGCCACGTCAAAGAAAAGTGTTCCCTGCGCCTCACATTCAAAACCATGCGCACGACCGAGCGAGTTTTTCTTGCTTACGCCAGCAAGGCTGAACGGCTGGCAGGGAAAGCCGGCCAGAAGCACATCATGATCCGGCACGTGCTCATCAATGTAAGCATAGGCATCGGTTTCTGACACTTCAGGTTTGTCACTGAGTGTGACTTCCCGGATATCGAGATTGAATTTGTGCGCCTGCTCGTCATTAAACCAGTTGGCTTTATACGTGCGCACCGCCTCTTTATTCCACTCGCTAGTAAAAACGCACTGTCCACCAATCGCCTCAAAACCTTTTCGTATACCGCCAATGCCGGCAAACAGATCAATGAACCGGAAAGCATAGTCCGGGTGATGCGCAGGCGGTTCCGGCAGCATTTTCCGCAGAAGCGCTTCTTCAGCTGATGTCAGCGATTTAGGTGGGCACTTACCATTAATCCAGCGATTGAGCGTTTCCCGGCTCCACTCGTTTTTGCCGACTTTTCTCAGCAGCTCAGCCACGTACTTCTGGTCATAGATTTCCAGAACCTGCGCAATCAGTTTTTTATCATTTTCCTGCCGCTGTTTTTCTTCTGCTTCCGCTTTATTAAGCAGATCCTGCGCCAGTAGTTCAAATTCAGACATAACGCCTCCATTGGGTCTTATGAGTGAAACTCTATCACTCATCTGACCCAGAGTGAATTATTTTATCTGGTTATTTAAACAGTACCTGTTAGTACAACTGCCGGCTTTTCTTTTAGACCGTGAGGACAGACCGTATTAAAACCCCATTCCCCATGCAGGGAGAGAAAATTCCTCCCCCCTCTTTTCCGCCCGGCTTCCCCTGAAGTTATCGCTTCCGGACACTATTCATTCAGCTTATTTTTGATATACAAAAAAAGACGATGCGGCGAAGCATCGTCAAAACGAATTTACTATCAATGTTTATCCCTGGTGAAAGACGCTCAGTTTATCGTTATATCACTGGCAGACCCGCCCGTTTACTCACTGCAGCGCTGGCGCCAGACCCATGTCATATCAAGCAGATCATTCACCCTTACTCCCCGGCGTCGCCAGCGGGCATACCACCGCCGGTATGTGCTGACTGACTGGCTGGCCAGTGCCGTTTCTGCCTCCCGGATAAGTTTTTCCTGCGCCTCAGCCTGGCGCTGCAGGGCCAGCGCAGAACGTCCGGGCATCGCTTCTCCGGGCCGCAGGACTGTGTCAGACAGACCTGGCTCCGGGAGCGTCGGCGCGGGGCTGACATCACCATTATCAGCTTTACCTGAATTCAAAACCGGCGCGAACGTATGTACAGGACATCGTGCCACGTCGTACAGATGGCAACGTTTTTGCGGCTGCGGGTAAACAGGTGGAACCATTAATGGCGTCATCATTACTGTATTCATACGCATCCCCCTTTTCTGCCCAGCACCGCCACGATTTCCGCCGGCGTGATACCCGCTGACACCATTTCCTCGATGCGCGTCAGCAGCCGGCCGATGGTTTCCGGCTCAAACCGTTCGGTATTCAGAACGTACAGCCCGGTGTGATCGGGATTTATCCAGATAAGGCCGTGCCAGAACGGAGACTCGTTGCCCGGGCTCAGGATATCGAGCGTGACGTGACGGTTTTTCCGGTGGGTCAGGCGCAGGTGAACCGGGAACACCCCGCCCCACTCCTCCCGGCACTCGCAGTCAGTGAGCCAGCTGTCACTGAGCGGTAAGGCATGGAGTACGGCGCCGCACAGACGGCGGCGGAACTCCTCGCCGCGTGTGCTGTAGGCCTCAAAATCGCCCGGCGAAAAGGCGTGCAGCCGTTGCAGCGTCACGCTCTCATCGCGCGTCATCTCACTGCCGCTGCAGCTGCGGAAACCGACCGACCTGCGGCCGTAGTACGCGTGAGTCTTGCCGTTACGGATTTTTTCTTTAGACTGGATAGCTGACATATCGGATTCCTCATAATTTGATTGTCACGCCCTGCGCGGAGTTACCGCTCCGTTCAGGGCACCTTCTTAATGCGTTTTTGTGCCGTTCAGCTCGATATAAAGTCCGAGCCAGAACCCGGCCTCCGGCTCAAAATTGAATGCCTGCCAGAGCATATTTCCCCCTCTGCTGCGTACGACCAGACGAAAGTGCGAGCCCTGATCGTCTTCAATCGTGACATTGCTGTATGTACGGGCGACAGCTTCTGCCTGCTCCCGGCTAAAAGGTCCGTTCGGAAGTAATGGTGTGTGACTGGTCATGGTATTCTCCGGTAGTACGCCTGCCCTGCAGCCGCAGGTCAGCGGCTCAGTGTCATTCAGAACGGGATATCATCGTCAAAATCTGCTGGCGGCTGGTTGCCCTGCGGCGGTGCCTGGGGGTCAGGCTGCGGCTGTGCCGCACCGCGTCCGCCCCGGCTACCTTTGCCACCTTTGCCACCATTACCTGACGCTGCCGGCGGCTGCTGAGGCTGGCCGCTGAACTGCTGTCCGGTCTGTTCGCCTGTTCCGCTGCCACGCCCGCCCAGCATCTGCATAGTGCCGCCGACGTTGACCACCACTTCCGTGGTGTAGCGATCCTGCCCACTCTGGTCCTGCCATTTCCGTGTCTGCAGCGCGCCCTCGATATACACCTGAGCGCCTTTACGCAGAAACTCACCGGCCACTTCAGCCAGCTTTCCGAACAGCACCACGCGATGCCATTCCGTTTTTTCTCTGGTTTCCCCGGTCTGCTTGTCGCGCCAGGATTCAGAGGTGGCCAGCGTGATGTTCGCGACCGCGCCGCCGTTCGGCATGTAGCGCACCTCGGGGTCCTGCCCCAGATTGCCGACCAGAATGACCTTGTTAACGCCCCGTGCAGCCATAACGTTTCTCCTCATGCAGTTGGTTTTTTAACCACGTCACCCGTTGAGTTTCGGGAGCCGCGGTGTTGACGTTTTGTGGAAATCGGCTGGTTTTTTTCTCCGGTATTCACTTCACCCGTTTGAGATCCTTCGCCGCGAGGGCGTAAACCAGCGCGGGTGACGGCAGACGTCCGGGGCGACGGGGAAATTTATTTCTGGTCTAACGGAGTGGCCGGAAAAAAATTTTCACGGCGTTCATTTCACCCTGGACGACCACGGCGCCTGTGCTTGTCTCAGCCCCGGCGAAAGGACTTAAACCGGTGAACGGCGTAGGAAAAGCACAGCACGATGCAGCAGCAACGACGGCTGAGCGGCAGCGAAACGGCGTTGCGCCTCAGAGCGACGGCGGATTCTGGCCGTCGCGGTTCGCGCCAGCCCTGGGGCTGGCTGCAGCCCCTGCTTTGCCCTGCGGTGTTTGTGTTTTAGTCTCTGTTTTTTCTGTGGTTTTGGACGACTGTTGTTCAGCCGTCACCATGCCGGCGCACGCGCCGCGGGCGCGGGCAGACGTAAATGAGAAAAGCGGGGTGACAGAGTTTCAGAACAAATTCCTTATGCGACAGCTCCCTGAAAACGAACAGTGATCATACACAACGGGTTTCGCTTAAAAACCCTGCGCCGGCGTTTTCAGAGGAGCGCCAGCACGATTTCTGCTTTCGGCCCTCAGACCCCAGCCGACAGGCCCGGAACGCGTCCCCGGCGGTCCGGCGAAGCTTACCGGCTCTGCCGGTTAGCTGAGTGGGGCTGACGACCCGACAGGGGAGCCGGAGGGGGCCCTTATCCACATCTACGCTGCACATCCGGCGCATAAAGCTGTGGATAAACAGCTGCAGCCCCTGCCCGCTGACGCCTGAAAAGCACTGGTCAATAAATAACCTGCCATTTCGCTGTAAAACTTTATAAATCAATGATCTTCTTTTTTCGCCATGCAGGTGTGATTCACTGTGTCTTGCACAGCCCTGAAAGCCAGTTAATACTACTGTAAATACATACAGCGATTTAACAGGGACTTTTGCTATGTTTAACGCCTTTGAGTTGATGCACCCGGCGGACAATCCGCCGCCCAGCTTCAGGCCTCTTTTCCTGGAACGTGTACCCTGCGGGTTTCCCTCTCCCTGCCAGGACTATGCGGAACAGGAGCTCGATCTGAACGAATATCTTATAGCCCACCGGGCAAGCACCTTCTTCCTGCGCGCGCAGGGCAACAGCATGCAGGACATCGGCCTTTATGACGGCGACCTGCTTATTGTCGATCGTTCCCTCAGACCAGAGCACGGCGACATTGTCATCGCGGAGCTTTACGGCGAATTCACGGTAAAGCGGCTGCTGCTTTCCCCGAAGGGTCCCGTACTCCAGCCCATGAACCCCGCCTACCCCGTTATCATTCCCGATCCGGATACGCTGGAAATTTTCGGCGTCGTTGTGCATTTCGTTCATACCGCGCGCAGGAGAAACTGACATGTTCGGTTTAATTGACGTGAACAGCTTTTACGCCAGTGCAGAGAAGGTCTTCCGGCCTGACCTGAAAAATGCACCAGTGGCCATCCTGTCGAATAATGATCTGAGTGGTGAGAAAAGTTAGTTAATTTGATGCTGTTCATGTCAGCAGCTCTAGAGAGTTTTTTGGTCTTCTATGAGCGAAAAGCGGACATTGAGTGCTCGAAGATTGATTGCATCCTTCTGGCTTACCTGTGCAGGCATACCGTAAACGAATTGTCACAAAATGAGCTACTGCCAGATAAACACATCTGAATTAACGAATATATGATTGACTCACAAATTGCAGGCAGTGAGAATGTCTTCAATTCCGGACTCAGGAGTCATCATGCCTCAATTTCAGCCTCTTCAGCTTTTCAAAAATCTCTCTGATGAAACACGACTCAGTCTGGTGCTGCTGTTGCGCGAAAAAGGAGAGCTTTGCGTCTGTGAACTCACGTCAATGCTGAAAGAAAGTCAGCCTAAAATTTCCCGGCATCTGGCGTTACTCAGAGACGCCGGTCTGCTTATCGACAGGCGAGACGGCAAGTGGGTTTATTATCGGTTGTCACCACACATGCCCGCCTGGGCTGCTGCGGTAATTGAGCAGGCTTACCTGTGTCAGCGCGATGACATTCTGCAACTCAGCCAGCAGGCTGAAAGGAATAACGCGACCACCAACGGCAAGCCTGTCTGCATTTGAAATTTACCCAAACACATATGATTTTACATACTTGTTAGCAGGGCTGTCTTTAGTCCCGTTTACAGGCTTTATATCCAAAGGAGAAAGTATGTTTCTGGCAGGCGCTATATTCGTCCTGACACTGGTGCTGGTTATCTGGCAGCCAAAGGGACTCAGTATTGGCTGGAGTGCAGTTATCGGGGCCGCGCTGGCGCTGCTGACCGGCGTGGTGCATATCGGTGATATTCCGGCCGTCTGGCAGATTGTCTGGAACGCCACGGCCACGTTTATCGCGGTTATTATCATCAGCCTGCTGCTTGATGAGTCTGGCTTTTTTGAGTGGGCTGCACTGCACGTTTCCCGCTGGGGAGGCGGTAAAGGCAGGCTGCTGTTCACGTATATTGTTCTGCTGGGTGCGGCAGTGGCGGCCCTGTTTGCCAATGACGGGGCGGCACTTATCCTGACGCCTATTGTCATCGCCATGCTACTGGCGCTGGACTTCAGCCCCGGCGCCACACTGGCGTTTGTGATGGCGGCAGGCTTTATCGCGGACACATCCAGCCTGCCGCTCATCGTATCGAACCTGGTCAACATCGTGACGGCGGACTTTTTTAAGCTGGGGTTCAGCGAATATGCGTCTGTCATGGTGCCGGTAAATATCGCGTCCGTGGCGGCCACGCTGGTTATGCTTCACCTCTTTTTCCGTAAAGACCTCCCGATCACTTATGACCTGGCGAAACTGAAGGTGCCACGGGAAGCCATTCGAGACATGCGAACCTTTAAAGCCGGATGGCTGGTCCTGCTCCTGCTGCTGGCCGGTTTTTTTGCCCTGGAGCCGCTCGGCGTTCCGGTCAGTCTGGTGGCAGCGGTGGCGGCATTTATTCTGTGGCTTGTTGCCCGGAAAGGGCACGTAATTGACACCCGTAAAGTGCTGAAAGGCGCGCCCTGGCAGATCGTCATCTTCTCGCTGGGTATGTATCTCGTAGTATATGGCCTGCGCAACGCCGGACTGACGGATTACCTCTCAGCCATCCTGAACCGGTTTGCAGAACACGGCGTCTGGAGCGCCACACTCGGTACCGGTTTTTTGACGGCCTTTTTGTCATCGGTGATGAACAACATGCCTACCGTCCTGGTCGGTGCCCTGTCCATTGATGGCAGCACGGCTCAGGGCGCGGTGAAGGAGGCGATGATTTACGCCAACATCATCGGCTGCGATCTCGGCCCCAAAATCACACCCATCGGCAGCCTGGCGACCCTGCTGTGGCTGCACGTGCTGGCGCAGAAAAACATTACCGTCAGCTGGGGCTACTACTTCCGCGTGGGCATTGTGATGACCCTGCCGGTGCTTTTTGTGACGCTGGCCGCGCTGGCCCTGCGCCTGTCTGTTTAACCTTAACCCCGGGGCTGCGTCTGCGCAGCTCCGTAACGGAGTACCGTTTATGACTGATATCACTATTTACCACAACCCGGCCTGCGGGACGTCGCGTAACACCCTGGCACTTATCCGCAACAGTGGCGTGGAGCCAACAGTGATTTTGTATCTGGAGACGCCACCAACCCGCGACGAGCTGAAAAAGCTGATAGCAGATATGGGTATCAGCGCCCGCGCCCTGCTGCGCAAAAATACAGAGCCGTATGAGCATCTGGGGCTGGCAGAAGACCGGTTCAGCGATGATGAACTGCTGAATGCGATGCTGGCTCACCCCATCCTCATCAACCGCCCGGTGGTTGTGACGCCACTCGGCACAAGGCTCTGTCGTCCGTCTGAAGCGGTTCTGGACATTCTGCCTGACCCGCAGAAGGAAGCATTTACGAAAGAGGACGGCGAAAAAGTCATTGATGAACACGGAAACCGGATCAGCCACTGATTTTTCAGTACGCTGCCGGCAGGAAGGGAGACGCAAAAACAGAAGCCGGCAGATGCCGGCTTTTTTTCATATGCTGCGCTGATTAACCCGCTCAGACAGCTGCGCGGCACTCTCTTTCCTTTCGCTGTAGCGATCGGTCAGGTAGTCACTGCGACCCCGCGTCAGCAGAGTGAACTTCATCAGCTCCTCCATTACGTCCACGATGCGGTCGTAGTATGGCGAAGGCTTCATGCGACCATCTTCATCAAATTCGGCCCAGGCTTTTGCCACGGATGACTGATTCGGGATAGTGATCATACGCATCCAGCGGCCGAGGATGCGCATCTGGTTGACGGCATTAAACGACTGCGAGCCGCCACTGACCTGCATAACGGCGAGAGTTTTGCCCTGAGAAGGCCGCACCGCCCCCGACGTCAGGGGTATCCAGTCTATCTGCGCCTTCATGATGCCGGTCATGGCGCCGTGCCGTTCCGGCGAGCACCAGACCATGCCTTCGGACCAGAGAACCAGCTCGCGCAGCTCTGCAACTTTCGGATGCGTCTCCGGGGCGTCATCGGGCAGGGGCAGGCCGGACGGGTTAAAAATTTTCACTTCGGCACCCATTGCCGTCAGCAGCCGGGCCGCCTCTTCCGTTGTGAGACGGCTGTATGAGCGTTCCCGCAGCGAGCCGTACAGCATCAGGATGCGGGGCGGGTGCGCTACTTCTGCAGCCCTCAGCTTATCTTCAGTCAGCGGCACGTCCAGGAGTGAAGTATCAATATTTTTCAGGGTATCGTTCATGTTGTTCACAATGAGGTCTCTTCATGAGTCGTCACGGTTGACAGACTGCAGCTGCCACCTGCACAGCATTCTTCTGTCAGAAAGGCCATCAGCTGTTCAAGCTGCACATAGCAGGGTTTGCAGAACAGGGTACGGCTCTGCCGCTCCTGGCTGACCAGCCCGGCGGACATCAGCGCGGAAATATGATGACTGAGCGTGGAGGGCGGAATACCGAGGCGCTTCTGCAGAACGCCGACCGGCAGGCCGTCATGACCCGCTCTCACCAGCTCCCGGTACACGCTGAGACGGGTCGGATGCCCCAGCTCCCGAAGCGCATTTGCTGCTGTATTTAAATCCATGCGGCCTCCTTAAACTATATTTCCAGAATAATGGAAATGTAGACAGCGTCAAATATTTTTCCCCGGAATGGATGGCACGTTCTTATCCCGGTTCTGTCCAGCAGAGGAAGGATGGCGACGCCAGATCACTATGGAAATCGCCGTGATGAACAGGGTAAGGATGGAAGATAAAAGCAGCGTGCCGGGTATGCCGTATCGCTCCAGCAGTATGGCGTAAGCTGACGGAGCGAGCGCCGCGAGTAAAAAAGCTGGTGACAGCAGTACGCCTGTTTTACGGGTATACTGCTGCGGATCAAACAGCACAAGAGGTAGTACGGCCTTAACTACCGTACTCAGTCCGTTCACAGCTCCGTAACTCAGAATAAAGATGGCTGTAGCCACAGGGGTAACATTACCTGCAAGGCCGGCCAGAAAGCAAAATGGCAGCAGAATGCCGGTAACCAGGCTCAGACGGATCGCAGAGGTACGTGCGCCAGAAGCCACGTCCAGCAGTCTGGCGCTCACCTGTCCCACTCCCCACAACATACCCGCCACAGCGGGCATACCATAAGCGGCCAGTATCTGAGGAAAATGAGTGGACATGCCGGTGGAAACAAAGCTTATCAGCGCTATTAGCGTGGCGTACCACAGGCCGCTGATGAATGCTTTTCGGTCTTCTGCTGTTCCGATCGCCGGAAGAGCGGGCTGCCCGGCAACGGGAGGTTGACTCCGATGCCCTGCCGGAACGGTGGACAGAAAAAGCAGGCTGACAATGCCCGCACAGCCGTAAACGATAATCGCATGCCGCCAGTCGGTAATGTGCAGTAGCGCTGCGCCAGCTGGCCAGAACGCGGCTGAAGCGAGGCCACCCAGCAGGGTGACCAGGGAGACTGCCCGGCGGGCCCCTGCGCCTGCGGTTTCTACTAGCAGAGCAAACGCGGCATCATACAGAGCAAGTCGCATGCCGGCTCCCATCAGGAGCCAGACGGCAACCCACGATGCTGTTGAATGGGTAAAAGCCATCAGAAAACAACCGAGGACTATGGCGAAGGTTCCCGCCATCATCATCGTATGTACGCCGGTACGGGACATAAGGGGGCCGGTAAGCGGCGAAACAAGCCCCATAACAAGCATGGCAGTAGTCAGCCCGGAGAATGTCACAGCCGGCGACCAGCCTGTCTCCGCCATGATGGCGGTCCCGAAGACTCCCGGCATATAGAATGTGATACCCCAGTTGATTAGCTGCGTCATGCCAATGCAGAAAATGGTGCGGCCTGTCAGATGCCCGTCAGTCAACCTGTGCTCTCCGGAAATGTGGCGTCGCCCTGCCCGAGCGTACGCTGCAGGATGACCGTATCAAGCCAGCGTCCGTGCTTGAAGCCCACAGATTTGAGCGTTCCTGTAATGCTGAAGCCCGCCGCGCGATGCAGGGCAAGAGAGGCGGTATTTTCGCTGTTTCCGACTACGGCCACGAGCTGGCGAAAGCTACGGGCCTCTGCCCATGCGACCGCACTCGATAACAGCTTTTTTCCGATCCCCTGGCCCTGAAAGTTGGGGGCAATATATACAGAGTCCTCCAGGGTGAATCTGTAGGCGCACCGTTCCCGGTAGAGTGACAGGTAGCAGTATCCGCGCACATTGCCGTCCTCAACCGCCACAAACCAGGGCAGTCCTGCTGCACGCACCTTTTTCAGACGGGCTGTCATTTCAGCCAAATCCGGCGGTTCGGTTTCAAAAGTGGCGGTGCCATGCAATACGTGATAAGCATAAATCTGCTGGATGGCAGGAATATGTCGTTCATCTGCTTCGGTTATTTCCATCGGTACGGCTCCTTCTACGGTCAGAAGCAGAGACTAACCCGAATGAATAATTTCAGACAGGCAGCAGGACTTATCAGCGGCATAAGGAAAATTTTGGTATGGCAAACCTGAACCTCGATTACCTGGCTACTTTCAGACTGGTCGTCAGCCGGGGCAGTTTCTCCGGCGCGGCTGAAGCACTTAGCCTGTCGCAGCCGGCAGTGAGCCTGCAGATAAGACAACTGGAGCAGGCGCTTCAGGTCCGGCTTATTGAGCGAACCAGCCGGGGAGTAAGGCCCACGCCTGCCGGGCTGACTCTCGTTGAGCACAGCATGAAAATTGATGCAGTGGTAAGTACAGCAGTTGAATCGGTGTGCCTGCATTCCGACGAGATAACCGGCACTGTTACTGTCGGCACAGGCGCAACGGCCTGTATTCATCTACTGCCCCCCTTACTGCAGCAACTGCGGCAGGCCCATCCCCTGCTGAAGGTGGACGTACGCACAGGTAACACTTCCGATATTGTGCGGGGCGTGGAGGAAAATCGTATAGATATTGGCCTGGTGACTCTGCCAGCCGCAGGTAAAAACCTGAACATCATCCCGCAGGGTACGGATGAGTTTGTTGTCATCATGGAAAAGGATGCATCAGAGCAGAGCGCGAAAATATGGACTCCGGGCGCCTTGCTGCCGCTGCCGCTGATTATCTTTGAACCGGGAAGCGGGACACGCGCCCTGATTGACCAGTGGTTCCGGGAGACGGGACATATTGCCTGCCCGGTCATGGAGCTTGGCAGTATCGAGGCTATTAAAAGAATGGTCCGTGCAGGTCTTGGCTACAGCATTGTTCCCCGAATGTCCGTTGCATGCATCGAGGAAAGATCGGGGCTCGATCTTTACTCTGTGACGCCCTCTCTTCACCGGACTCTCGGGGCAGTTATGCGGGAGGACCGGATTGTAAGCAGAGGAATCAATGAAGTGCTGAAAAGCCTAAACAGCAGTTTTGCAAAAAACGAAATCATATAAATATTATTCGATATCTAAACCGGACAGGTCCGGTCTACTCTTCCCGGCGAAGTATCACTACAGCGTTTACCAGCTACCAATGTCCGCTCCTGGCACACAGCGGACATTCAGCCCGGTTAAGCTTCCCTGCCTGAAGCGAACGAGTCTGGCGTGCAGTGCGCAATCAGCCCTGAATGCCGCTGAGAGTGACACTGATGTTAAACGGCACAGCGCGCCCGGCATAGCCGGTTACAGGCACATACATCGCTGCCGCATCATACCTTTCTCTGAACGGCTTAAACCAACTCCCAGCAAAAAAACAGCTATGGTAAACCCTTTTAACTACGGTGAACGGGCTTTACGGCGCTTGCGACGTTAAGTCTTGGCGTCTGCAGCTTACTGCTAACGCCAGGGGGCAATATAACTCTCAGCGACAGCCATAGCACTTAACACGCTAGCCGCTAACTTAAGTAAGCAACCGATACAAAACACATAGTAAAAGTTAGTTGTTAAATACTTCTTAAAATCATTAGCTTATTAATAACTAATTGTTAGTTTCATTCAGATACAATGACGGCTGCGTGATTGCCCGCAGCAGGGAAGCGAAGAAGTATGTGAAAATGGGCGAGCCGTGGTTTAAAATAAAAAATCAGCAATTCCCCGAGAAAATACATTTCTTTTCAAGCAATTATGCGCTTTAGTAAGTTAAGTGGAATGCAACATTTGCGGTATAGACTTTAGCCAGTTGTCCTGAACTGAAAGGGGAAGGCCGTGAACACAAAAACACATTCCACTTCGGCTTTGCTGCTGGCCGGGCAGTGGCTTAAAATTCTTTCGAATTTAGGAAGAGCCAGCTCAACTATTAAAGCCTATCGAAGTGCCCTGACGCATTTTTTTGCCTTCTGTGAAATACACGATATTGCTCCTGAAAGGGCTTCCTTTGAAGACATTGCAGGATATATCCGCCCTCAGCTCCCTGATATGCCGTCACCCGTTGCCAGCGCCACACTCCAGTTGCGCATTTCAGCTCTTCGCCTCTGGTATGACTTTCTGATCTACCAGGATATTTGCCGTCTCAACCCGTTACCCCGTTCGGGTTTGCCTGGTGCCATTTATACCGGGCGAGGCCTGATCCCACGTATCACCCGCCTCCCCGTTATTCCCGATGACGGGCAGTGGCTCAGGTTCCTGAAACACGTTTCTGCCGCGTCCCTGCGTGACCGGCTGATGCTTGCTCTGGCGTATTATGGCGCGCTCCGGCGTACGGAAGTGACGGCTCTGAGGCTTGAGGACATTGATCTGGCTCACCGCCTGATACGCATCCGCGCAGAGACGACGAAAAACAGACGGGAAAGAATGGTCTGCTACAGCGCTGACGTTGCGCGGGTACTGGCAAATCATTTCCAACAGCTACGGCTGGCAGGCTGGTCAGGCGGTGCTCTGTTCCGTTCCGCCTCTGACCGTAATTACGGCGCTCCGCTCTCGTTCTGGAGCTGGAGTAAAACCGTGCGGAAATGGGCGACAGAGACTGATCAGCCAGACATCACCACGCATACTTTTCGTCACCTCCGGCTGACGCACCTGGCACGGGCCGGATGGAAACTGCATGAACTGGCTACGTATGCAGGGCACAGGGACCCGCGTACCACACAAATTTATATTCATCTGTCGGGAACGGATATGGCTGCCCGCATGGCTGCTGCCGTCGCTGAAACCGACCGGAAGATCGCAGAGCTTATCTTTCAGGCGGGGGCAGTGTGATGAAAGCAGAAACAGGAATTCATAACATTTATGTCCCTTTCAGTCGTTCAGACTATCAGCTGAATAATGTGTTAAACACTGAAGAGCGCGAGGCGTTAAGCACCGGGCACAAACGTACCTCTGCTCTGAGCCAGCAAGGTCCGCTGTCATCTTTACTGCGGCCTCTTCAGGATATTGCCGACCGCAGCGGCACAAGTGACAGACTCGTCAGGATTATCATTTCTGCCGTTCTGGCGGAAATACACCGGACAGGGCAACCCTGCTGGCTGTGGGGATCAGAAAAGTGGCTGACGCTGTGCCAGCAGCACCGTTCAGGCAGGCCCCTTATTGCGGCTTTTGCCTTCCATCTTGGCCCGTTCCCCTCACCGTTCGATCTGCCGCATCATGGTGCCCCGTCGCTGTACGCCTGTGCCATCTATGGCCGGGAATTTTTCACACAGGAACTTAACCGGCTGACGGAAGCTCTGGTTTCACTGGGATACAAACGCAGGAACCAGAAAAATCAGCTGTCAGCCCTGCTGGGCATACTGATGATGATGAACAGTAATCCTCAGCTCGAAAGCTTCACGACTGATCTCCTGTGGCGCGCGCAGAAATATCACGATCGCGGGATCGCAAAGACAGTGGGCAGAGTTTCGCATGCGCTTGCCGCAATGGGCATCATCAAAAGCCCCGTGCGTATGCGCAATTACCAGGAGTGGCGCGAAAAACCGACAGAAGACATCGCACTGGCCTGGGTAGCATGGTGCCGGCGGTGGAGGGAAACCTCAGTGCTTCGTCCCCGATCCAGAGAGAGCCAGTACAGTTTTATCCTCCGCTGCGGCCTGTGGCTCGCCCGGGAGCATCCGGAAATACGCGAGCCGTCCGACTGGACAATGGAGATCTGCGCAAGCTTCATTGCAACAGTCGGAAGAATGAAAGTCGATGAACTTTCTCTGGGCACGGCACAGGGGATGCGCCGGTCTTCCCGTTCCGGAGAACCCATGCTGCCAAACTCCCGCGCCGGTTTTGTGTATGCCGTCCGCCGCTTTATGATTGACTACGAGAGCTGGGGATGGGGACGGCTGAAATTCAGTCCGTCCCGCCATCTCTCCACGCCTGATACGCCGCTGTTTCGTCAGGGCGTCAACCCCCGGGTTATTGATGATCCGGTCTGGCTGAAACTGGTATGGGCAAGTCTGAACCTGCGTCAGGAAGATTTGCTGAGTGAAATTCATTATCCCCTGTCTATGCTGCAGGCTATGGCGGTCATCTGGACGCATGCAGGGCTGCGCCAGAATGAGCTGATGCGCCTGACCGCAGGCTGCATCATTCCACAATCGGAAGATATTAACCGGGACGACGGCAGTACCATTCCTGCCGGGACCCTTTGCTACCTTAATGTGCCAGCTGGCAAGACCTCTAAAGCCTTTGTTAAACCGGTTTCTGCTGCAGTGAAAAAGTATGTCGATATCTGGCTGGCAGAGCGACCAGAAGAGCAGGCAGCGCTGACGGATGAACGCACCGGTGAAAAGGTCCGTTTCCTGTTTCAGTACCGGGGCAAAGCCGTGGGAAGAGATATAATAAACCGCACCGTTATTCCGGTTCTCTGTGCCAGAGCGGGGATGCCGGAGGAAGACAGCCGGGGTCCCATTACCAGCCACCGGGGGCGAGCATCGGCCGTGACAGCACTGGCCAGTGTTCCTCAGGGCATGTCGCTATACGAGCTGATGCAGTGGTCAGGTCACTCTTCGCCGCAGTCTACGATGCATTATATTCGTATACGGCCGACACAGCTGGCAGCCTCTTTTGTGAAGGCGGACCGGGTCGCGCATATGATGAGCGTGCTGATTGACCATGATCCGCTTGCCGTCAGCCTCACCGGTCCGGCAATATATTATGATCTCGGCGATTCGTACTGTATGAATCCTTTCTGGAGCAACTGCCCGCACCGGATGGCGTGCATCGGTTGTGACTTTAATCTGCCAAAACAGAGTGCAAGAGGACTTCTGCTCGAAAGTAAGGCGTCCGTAAAAAGATATCTGGAGGAGGTGCCGCTGACGGTTGACGAGAGAGCCATCGTGGAGGGAGATACGGAAAAACTGGAGGCTGCTCTGAGAAAAAGCAGTAAGGTTCTCATCCGGTAAAACATCTGTCCGGACAGCATATTATTTCAGGTAAGTAGCAGCACAGTGCGTGAGTTCTGCGTCGTAACAGAAAGTCAGCAGTCAAAGCTGATTCACTGAGCCATACCTCTTTTTTCCGCAGTCATTCCGGTTTAGATTATTTCTTTTTTCTGCCTGAAAAAAGATAAATAAGGGCCCTCTCAGGGGCCCTGCCGGTCGGTTGAAATCAGTCTTCTGATGTCAGCTGTAAACTATTTATTCAGCCATTTTTCCAGATGTTCAATCTCCGCCTTCTGTGCTTTGATGACATCTTCAGCCATATTTCTCATTTCAGGATCTTTTCCGTACTTCAGCTCTGTTTCGGCCATGGCTATCGCGCCTTTATGGTGCTCAGCCATGCCTCTGGCAAAAGCCCTGTCTGCATCCTGCTCCTTCATCGCATCCATCATGCTGCGGTGCATATTCTGCATGCCGGCCATGTATTCTTTTGAGGCCGGGGACATATGCATGTCCTGCGTCATCTTCATATCTGGCTTCTGTGCCATAGCCGCAACTGGCAGAACAACCAGCAGGGAAACCAGGGCTGTCTGTAATTTTTTCATGATCCGTTCCTTTACTGGGCTAAGATACTCAAGTTTAGTTAAGCACCCGGGATCGTTTCACAAAACCGGGAAAGAAATCCTTGATTTAAAGCAGTTCAGAATTATTACGGGCGAAAGCATGAAGAAAGCGCACATCAACGTAAATCATGCTGCTGGTATTTTTACCGTAAACGTAACGATGTCTTCGTCCAAAAAAACCTGCAATGTACCGTTGTGAGCCTGAACAACGGCTCGCGTGATGGAAAGGCCCAGGCCAGCACCGTCCGTGTTATGTTGCCGGGACGAGTCGCCCCGGTAAAAGCGATCAAAAAGCCTGTCCAGATTTTCCTGCGTGATGGCTTCCGTGCGGTTAGATATATAAACAAACGCCATCCCGATCTGCTGTTCTGCCCGGATCAGGATCGCCGCGCCGTCTGAAGAGTACTTTATGGCATTGGTTATCAGGTTGCTCAGCGCCCGGCGTAGCATCAGACGATCGCCCTTCATGCTGGCCTCCCCTTCAAGCGTCAGGGTTTTACCGTTTTCAGCGGCCAGCGGCTCGAAAAATTCGATTAGTTCTTCGAGTTCTGCCTTTGCGGAAAAAATCTCATTTTCCAGCGCCAGCAGCCCGTTTTCAGACTTCGCCAGAAACAGCATGTCGCTGCTCATTCTGGCAAGTCGGCCCAGCTCCTCCAGGTTTGAGAAAAGCACTTCCCGGTAGCTGGCAGCGTCACGCTCCCGGGACAGGGCAACCTGCGTCTGCATCATCAGGTTACTTACGGGAGTGCGCAGCTCATGGGCTATGTCAGATGAAAACTCTGACAGGCGCCTGAAAGAGCCCTCCAGTCTCTCCAGCATGCTGTTAAACTCGGCTACGGTAGGCATAAGCTCCGAAGGAAGGTGTCGGGCCGGCAGGCGCTCACTGAGATTATTAACGGTAATAGCCGAAGCCAGCCGGTTTATTTCATTCAGCGGCCGGAGTCCGATGCGGGTGGCAAGCCAGCCCAGCAAGACAGAAAGAAAAATCAGTCCCCCGTTAAGCCACATCAGCCACTCTTTCAGCTGGCCGATAAATTCATCATGAAAGCCAGTATCGTAGGCGGCTGTTATCAGCACGTCCCGGTGCCTGCCCGCGTTCTCTGCACCGATTTTTTTAATCATGACGTTATAGCGCCAGCCGTCTTCCTCCACCGTCTGCAGGGTGTTCAGCTTCAGAGCCTCACCGGCAAAGCGCTCAGCCGGAACCGGGAAGCCGGGAGAGAAATAGTCGGCGAGTATTTGATTATCAGCAGTCCTGATCGACAGATAAAGTCCGCTATGGCCCACCATGGCGTCGGCAAGCTTGCGGGCAAGCCCGACGGTATCAAGCTTTCCTGTACGGACTTCACTTTCCAGCAGTTCGGTAGCCAGCTCAAGCTTACCGGTCAGCAGCGTAAGGTCCTGGCTGCGAAAGTAACTGCCCAGCGCGGCAACCAGCAGAACGCTGGTAAGCAGCCAGACGGACATCATGACACCGGCAAAGACCAGGCTAAGTCTGGAAGTCAGAGACCAGTTACGCTTCATTCTTCACGTATCTCCAGCACGTAGCCAATGCCGCGCACGGTATGGATCAGCTTCGGGCTGAAGTCATCATCCACCTTGCTGCGCAGCCGCCGGACAGCCACATCAATCACGTTAGTGTCACTCTCAAAATTAATATTCCAGACCAGGGAGGAGATGAGATTTCTTGGCAGCACTTCACCGCGACGCTGCAGCAGCAGCTCAAGCAGAACAAACTCTTTTGTGGACAGATGAATTTTTTTGCCGGAACGGCTGACGCTCCGGCGGGATATGTCCATCACCAGGTCAGCTATTTCGTACATGCCGGATGCCAGAGAGCGGTTACGCCTGAGCTGGGTCCGGATACGGGCCAGAAGCTCGGCAAAATCGAACGGCTTGAGAAGATAGTCATCGGCTCCCAGGTCCAGGCCTTTGATTTTTTCGCTGACGTTATCCCTTGCGGTCAGAAACAGCACGGGCTCTTCGTGGCGGGCCATTCTCATCTGCCGCAGAATGTCCCAGCCGTCCAGGGAGGGCAGCATCACATCAAGAATAATCAGGTCGTAGCGCTGCTGAAGGATATGCTCCAGCCCCTGACGGCCGTCATTCACAAGGGTGACGTCATACCCTGCCTCCTGAAGACCCTGTTTCAGGTAAGTCCCGGTTTTAATTTCATCCTCGACGATCAGAAGAGTGGTCATGGTATAAGGGCCCTGCAGCTGAGTGTCGTTACGCCATACCGTTACCGGGCGACAGCGTGCCAAGCCAGGCTACGGTCGCCAGAATCAGGATAGACACGCTGAACTCTGTAATAATACTTTTGCGCATCAACGCAATACCCGTCTTATAGTGGCCCTGACCGAGCGCATTTTCCAGTGCGGGTGCAAGCCGGAAGCGGTTCGCGGCAGCCAGCAACAGCATAACGAAAAACAAGCCTGTCTTGATTAGCAGGAGCAGCCCGTAGTGGCTGCCCGGCAAAGATTTGACCGGGTCTTCCACAATGAAGAAAAAGTTAATGACGGCGGTGATGACAATACTCAGCACAATCACCGTGCCGGCCCGGGAAAAGCCCGTCAGGGCTTCCGCAAGCTGCCGGACGTGGCTGGCCGTCTGCGCCTTTTTGATGCATAACAGAATGGCAAAGGCCGTGAGCGCGCCCACCCATGCACCGGCTGCCGACAGGTGGATGATATCGCTCAGCAGATGCAGATAGTAGCTCATACCGTCGTTCATGGCCGCATGACCGCCCCATGCCAGGGTGGCCAGCGCTGTGCCTCCGGAAAGCGTGAGAACGTAACGCGACAGAACGGCATTGCGCAGGCGCAGGCCCAGTCCGATGAAGGCCAGCACGAGTGCGGCAAGCCGGATAACCCAGCTGAGGCCGACCGCAGTCTCACCGATAACCATCTCTATGATGTGGAGCGTGATTTCACCTGCGTCGGTCACGCCACTCATCGCCTGCGCGACCAGCAGCATATTCGCCAGCGACAGAACAATGCCGACGGATATCAGAATAAAGAAGAACGACCAGACACTGAATAATGACACCGATTTTTTAAGCGTTCCCTTCACGGCATACAGTTCAAATAAAGGCAGCCCAAACAGAACCATAAGGTCAAGGTAAAGGAAAAAGCGGATAACAATAAAAGTCTGATCGTTCATGGCATTATTTCACGCTAAAGCTGACGTTACCCGTGCGCGGGTGTGTATCAGAAGACACCGCACGCCACTCCACCTTGTATGTGCCAGGCACCAGAGGTTTGGCTGGCGTGATCACCATGGTTTTCGGATCGCCACCGGCGGCCACTTTTGCCGCAACCGCCATCGGGGCATGAGAGGACATGCCGGGCATAGCGGTCATGACGAGACGTGCACCAGAAAATTTTGTGACCAGATTCTCAGTAAAGTGCAGCTCCACTTTTGAAGGCGCTGCCACCTGCGCTTTATCAGCAGGGACAGAAGAAGCCAGTTCCGGATGCGCCTGCGCGGCAAAAGCAGCAACAGAGGCGGCAACAGCGATGACGTAGCCAGCATAATTACGTTTCATATTCATACCTGTCTTGTTTGTTAGAATTAACTGCATCAGAACCACACGCGGGCACCGAGAAGAAAGCGCAGTTCGTTGTCTTTCTCTCCTTCACGGGTCGCCATATCGGCCGTGTTGCCATAAAGCTGGCTCCACGATACGCCCACATAAGGCGCAAACTCCCGCTTCATTTCGTAACGAAGGCGCAGGGAAAGCTCGGTACCGGACAGCCCTTTTCCGGTTTCACGCACCTCATCATCCTTTCCGTAAAAATTAGCTTCAAAAGACGGCTGCAGGATGAGCCGGTTGGTCAGCAGCACGTCATACTCTGCTTCAAACCGGAGCGCGGTGCGTCCCTGCTCACCGGCAAACGCGGTGAGTTCAGTTTCGAGGTTATACAGCGGCATGCCCTGAAAGCCGGCGGCGGCCCATGTCTGGGGCCTGCCAGGTTTAAAATCCTGTCGGGCGCCCGCAACCACGTCCCACCAGGGCGAGACAGCGTGCCCCCACAGGGCCTGCACCTCTGCCGACTCGGTTTTTCCGTCGCTGGTTTCCCCTTCGCTGCGCAGCCAGAGGCGATCAATATCCCCGCCTGCCCAGCCGCTGACGTCCCAGCTGAATCCTCCGGCCTCATTATTTTTCTGCCACTCAAGCTGATCGGCCAGCAGATACCAGTTCACGTTGCTGTCATGCACCTTATGGCCGTGTACGTCCGGAAACGCAGCCCGGCGGTCGGCGTCCGTCAGCACCGGAACAGGCGTTCTGCTTTCAGTCGGGGCAGCAGGCTGCATAGACTCCATGCCTTCCATCCCGGACATGGGTTCCATATTGCCCATAGCGGAGTGGTCCATGCCCGACATTGCACCTATGTCATGCTCCTGCATGTTGTGCGCCGCTTCAGCCCGTGCATCAGGGGCGGCCGTAAGTGCGCTGCCGGCAATGGCTGCGAAAACCAGCAGTCCGGCCGCCGGGCGGAAAAAGTTATGTTTCATATCACCACGCTCAGAAGCTGACATCAGAAGTACCTCATTCATTAACCCGGACTTCACGGAACATGCCTGTTTCCATATGAAAAAGCAGGTGACAGTGGTAAGCCCAGCGGCCCAGCGCATCGGCCGTCACACGATAGCTGCGGCGCGTGCCGGGCGGCATATCAATGGTGTGTTTACGTACCAGAAAATTCCCTTCTTCATCTTCAAGGTCGCTCCACATTCCGTGCAGATGAATGGGATGCGTCATCATGGTATCGTTAACCAGCACGATGCGGACGCGCTCGCCATAGCGGAGCGTGACCGGCTCTGCATCGGAGAACTTGATACCATTGAAAGACCAGGCAAATTTTTCCATATGGCCGGTAAGATGCAGTTCTATGGTGCGTGAGGGTTCGCGTCCGTCTGGATCGTCAAAAGTGCTTTTCAGGTCAGCGTAGGTCAGAACCCTGCGGCCATTGTTCCTCAGCCCGATACCCGGATCGCTGAGCTTCGGGGTGGGCATCATGGCCTGCATGTCAACCAGGGGGTTGTTCGTTTCTGATGCCGGATGCTTCTGCATATCACCCATGCCGCCCATGCTGCTGTGATCCATGCCAGCCATACTGCCTGCCGGGGCGCTTTCCACAGCTGAACCATCCATGCTCTGCATGCTACCGCCGTCCATACCCTGCATCTGCCCGTGATCCATACCCCCCATGCTGCCGTGATCCATACCCCCCATTCCCATATCATCCATGGTGAGCCAGGGACGAGGATCGGTGGAAGGAACCGGGGCAGTCATGCCTTCACGAATGGCAAGCGTGCCCCGTGCATAGCCGCTTCTGTCCATGGACTGGGCAAAGATGGTGCAGGCATCCTGGACGGGCTCCACAATGACATCGTAGGTTTCAGCCACGGCAATACGGAACTCATCCACGCTGACGGGGGTGACGTACTGGCCGTCAGCAGCCACCACGGTCATCTTTACGCCGGGAATGCGCACATCGAAGTAGGTCATGGCAGAGCCGTTGATAAAGCGTAGGCGGATTTTTTCGCCTTTACGGAACAACCCGGTCCAGTTTTTACCCGGGCCCTGACCGTTCATGAGATAGGTGTAAGTCGCACCGCTGACGTCTGCAAGGTCAGTCGGATTCATCTTCATTTCCGCCCACATCTTCCGGTCGGCCAGGGTATTTCCCAGTCCCTTATCCCGGGCATCACGGAAAAAGTCACCAGCAGCAGGCTTGGCGAAGTTGTAGTAGTCGGACTGCTTTTTCAGTTTTGCAAGAATGGCAGAGGCATTTTCATCTGACCAGTCGGTCAGCATTACCACGTGTTCCCGGTCATACTTAAATGGCTCGGGCTCAGCGGGATCAATGATAATCGGGCCGTAAACGCCCTCCTGCTCCTGCAGGCCGGAGTGGCTGTGATACCAGTAGGTGCCATTCTGCTTTACGCGAAATGAATAGACGTAAGTATCATCGGGTTCAATACCGTGAAAGCTGAGGCCGGGAACGCCATCCATGTTGGCTGGCAGAATAATGCCATGCCAGTGAATGGAGGTTGTTTCTTTCAGACGGTTTTTAACCCGCAGCGTGACAGTATCACCTTCTTTCCAGCGCAGCAGGGGCCCCGGCAGGCCGCTATTGATGGTTTTGGCATAACGGATGTTGCCGGTGATATTAAGTGGCGTTTCGGCGATAAACAGGTCGAAATCATTACCGGTAAGCATGTGGGGCTGTACCAGACTTACCGCCGAGAAAGCATTGAACGTCTTTATACCAAGACCGCCAGCAACGCTGGCTGCTGCGATCCCTTTGATAAAATTGCGTCGTGAACTTTTAAGCTGCATAACTGTGCTCCGGAAAAATGCAGATCATCCCGGGAGAAAATTTCTCCACACCGGAAGTATTAATAATGCAGTCCGGTCAGGAACTTTATTTTTGTTACCGGCAAGCTAACACAACAGGAACCCCGACTTGATTACATTTATGTCATGTTAGAACCTGCTGTTTTTGAATTACATTTTTGTCATTTTCGTTCACGTTGTTTTTTTTCGGATACGATGAAAGTCACTGAGGCCGGTAAGGTCCTGGTCCAGAATTAACTGCTATTTTTATCCTTTAAACGTAAGGAATTATGAATGAAAAAGATTATGCTTGCCGCCGCTGCGGTCCTTCTGTCCGTTTCAGCCGCTCAGGCTCAACCAGCCCCCATGGACATGCCCTGCTGCATGAACAAGAAAGCCCCGGCGGCCTCCATGAATGAACATGAGCTGGCGATTCAGGCACATCAGAGCATGAATAACAGCAGTTCTGCCGCACATCAGAACATTATTGAAACGCACCGCAAGATGATGCAGGAAGATAAATAAACGCAGATGACAGCCCGTAGCCTTAGCTGAAAAAACGCGGGCAAAAATCACCCGGATTTTGTCCTGGTTACTGTTGTTACAGAATGTGTTGTGCATTAACCCTCATTACACTGAGTTATCTGAAAAACTTTGTTGAGGCTGTAATCAGCCGGCCCGTCTGACTGTGGCGGGCTTCTTTTTAAAACCCTGTTTCACCCCTCTCCTGTTACCGTCTGTATAAAACGCTTTTGCAGCAATCAACATTTTGTTCCATGCTTACCACTTCTTTGCATTTAACGATTACGGGAAGAAATTATGTCTGAACAATACCGCAACTGCATTGAGGCCTGTTATATCTGCGCTGCAACCTGTGACTACTGCGCAACGTCCTGCCTGAAAGAAGAAAATATTGAGATGATGCGCGAATGCATCCGGGCGGACATGCAGTGCGCCAGCATCTGCCGCCTGGCAGCTGAGCTGATGACAATGGACAGTGAATTCGCTGCTCAGATTTGTAAGGTTTGCGCAGAAGCATGCCAGAAATGCGGTGATGAGTGCGCGAAACATGAGCACGAGCACTGTAAGAAATGTGCTGAAGCCTGTTACCGCTGTGCTGAAGAATGCCGGAAAATGGCAGCGTGACAGCAAATGGAAGCTGTCCAGTCGCAGCTTCCGGAAAGTACCGCCTGTCTCATTCCAGCCGGTGATTTTTGATACATACACCCGGCGTCAGGGTGGTAAAAATCACCGTTCTTATCCGGACTGCCCGCTATACAGCCAGAAGGGAAATGCCGCGTCCCTGTTCAGGCTTTTTTAAACTGACATCCCCCTGTATTAAATATCGTAAAAACCCGGGCGTGTTTTTGCAGCCGGTCGGTACATATGCCCTCTGCCTTATCCACAAAAACGGGGGATAAGTCCTGTATAATTAATGTACAAATTTGTAGTGTACATCCTCTCAGAAAGATTTAAGTCTCGTGTTGAATTTCTATTCCACATAAACCACTCGATGAGCACCCGGATCATGTCCTGTATCGAGGAGGTTGTGCCACGCCTGGAAGTCTACTCGGTGGACGAAGGCTTTTGCGACTGCCGCGGTATGGAGATGGCCATGCCTTATGAAGATTTTGGTCGCATGATCCGAAGCCATGTCAAAACCTGCACCGGGCTGACGGTCGGCGTCGGGCTGGGCCCGACGAAGACGCTGGCGAAATCAGCGCAGTGGGCCGGGAAGGAATGGCCGCAGTTTGGCGGGGTGCTGGCGCTCACGCCGGGGAATCCGAGGCGGACCGAAAAGCTACTGTCTCGTCAGCCCGTGGGGGAACTCTGGGGCGTGGGTTCCCGGCTTGAAAAACGCCTGCAGCTGCTTGGTGTGACCACGGCGCTCGATCTGGCGCGTAGCTCCCCTTCCATTATCCGTAAAAACTTTGGCGTGGTGCTTGAGCGCACGGTACGTGAGCTCAATGGCGAATCCTGCATCCCGATGGAGGATGCGCCCCCACCAAAGCAGCAGATAGTGGTCAGCCGCAGCTTTGGCGAGCGCATCACGGAATACGATGCGATGCGTCAGTCAATTTGCGCCTATGCCGAGCGTGTGGCGGAAAAGCTGCGTGAGGACCGCCAGTTCTGTCATCACGTCTCGGTTTTTATCCGTACGTCGCCCTTCGACACCACCCAGGCCGGATACAGCAACACAGCATTCGTAAAGCTGCACGTGGGCACGCAGGACACGCGAAACATTACTGAGGCGGCGGTGAAGTCCCTGGACGCTATCTGGCGCCCGGGCTATCGCTATGCGAAAGCCGGCATCATGCTCAGCGAGCTGCGGCCGAACGGCGTGGCGCAGCTGAACCTGTTTGATGATGAGGCATCGCGTGCCGGCAGCGAGGCCCTGATGAACCTGCTGGATACCATGAACCGGTCGGGTCGTTACAGCATTGGTTTTGCGGGCAAAGGCATTGACCCAGAATGGAAGATGAAGCGCGAAATGCTAAGTCAGGCCTGGACGACGAACTGGAAAGATATACCGGTAGCAAAAGTGTGTTAAGGATGTTTACTGGATATCTTAAGGGATGCCACTCAGTTCATGAAGAGGTTAAAGTTTTCACATTAAGCGTCAGGCTGCCGGACTGCAGTGAAGGAGATTTTCTTTGAGTGCAGCCCGGCGCCTGTTTTAATCATGTGGAAAAAAACAGGCCCATCATTCGTCGTCCGGAAACATCCTGGAGCTGTTTGCGCGGGTATCGGCGACGTTTTTATCTTCCTGATGCACCGGTTTTTCTGCCTGAGCAGAATCTGTCGCACCGGCAGCCGGACCAAGCCTGGTCAGTAATGCCCGTATCACCGAATCGTCCGGCGTGAATGCATCCGGGATCACGCTGCTGATAATACGCTGGATGTCCTGCAGCGTAACGTTTTCGGTTGCCAGCTCAGCGATCAGATTGGGGAGCCGGCGATCAATGGACGCCAGTGCGGCACCGGTGAGGAGAAAGGCGCGCATGGCGCGCCCCCGCTCTTTGAGGCGCGTTTCATCCAGCAAATCGACCGCTAACCTGTCCCCGGCCTGCTCATCCGGATACAGGTTAAACGCGATTTTGCGTGGTGAGGATTTGTCAGTCATTCGCGCTGCCTTCCTTCATTTCCAGCATGCCCAGCACCAGATCAAACTGTGGATCGTTGCTCGTGAAAAAGCGATCTGAGGGCACGTTAGTTGCTTTTTTTACAGCATCGGCAATCAGCTTTGCACCGCCGCCTACGCACATTACATGCGTATAGCCGGTAAAACGGTCGAGCGTATCCACCACGCGGTTAGTCAGAATGCGCTCTTTCTCTTCCATCGTATTCATCACGGCCTGACGCAATCTGGCATCCGGAAGGCGATGTTCAATCCAGTCCTTTTCTTCACGGTGAACGATGATGTTATCTGCCTGAAGAGAACTGATGCGCGTATGCCCGGCGAGTGCGTTTTTAATACCGTTAGTGATAATGGATACGCCAATTTTAGGATCGCACCAGGTATTCGTAATGCCGGACATTTTGCTCCGAACATGTGAAACGTCCAGGGTGGTACCGCCCAAATCCACGATAAGCAGTGAATCATCGTCCTGCAGCCCGGTCAGGACGTTGAAGCCTGCCGGAATGCTTTCAGGCAGAACAGTGACTTTGTCGATAGTGAAACCCTGCCTGTTTCCCTGCAGAGTAACGTCACGCTTAACGCTTTTTTTCTTGCGGGTAATATTTTCAGTCTTAGGCTGGAAATCAGCATTCAGATATTCAGACAGCGGTAGCGTCACCACAACATCTACTACCTGTGGTTCGATGCCTGACTGCAGCAGTGCGTGATGGATTGCCACCGTATTTACCTGGCTGTACTGATAGCGTGTTTCTGTTGTCACGACTGCGTCGGCACTGCCTGGATCAAAACTGAACTTTTCACCTTCGATTTCATAGTTTGCAGACTGACCATCATCAAACAGATTCAACGACCATTCTGGTTTAAAGCTGTTAGGGCTGATGAAGGTTTTAACCTCACCATTTTCTTTCCACGCCAGCTTGATGTTAGTAGAGCCGTCGTCAACAAAAATGCGCATCGCAAACCTCACAGAAGTGGTTAAAAGTTAAAGTTCAGCAGAGATTTCAACGTATCATGAAATTGAAATATATATAACACGAACTCGATAGTACCAGGTATAAACCCACCTGTAAAGCAAAGATGCCGACTCTTACACTCTAATTTAATGACATATATATATCACATAAAGACAACCAAATGAGCGAAACACGAGTTAAGCATCATCTAATTCCTATAAACATGACGTATAAGCAACACATATATGTCTTTATCTTTTTTTGTACGAAGCACAACAGGTAACCACTTCAGGCTATTTTGCTCGTTTCATGATGAAGCACCGGTAAGCATTTGTCGTCAAGAAAGCATACGGCTGGCAAACCTCGCCATAATCTCAGTTCTAACCTTCTTTACTACCGTCCTGTTACCGCATCCGGTCCGCTGCACCACCCGTAATGTCTTTATTAAGCAGAGCCTTAGGATGATTACAACAATGGCAACTGTTGAATGGATAAAACGAAGAAAATGGCTCTGAGACTTTTGCTGGCAGGTTTAATGTGGCACTGTAGCTGGCGGACGCAGAACAGCACCTTGTTCTGTCAGACAAGGATCAGGCATACAATGAAATTTCGCTCACGCGTACTGAGAGTTATATTTCCGATAGCATTACTGGGAGCCATTGTGTTGTTTTCCGGCGAATGGCTTATGTGGAAAACATCTGATACTTACCCAGCCGCCCTGGCACAATCTGTCACCTTACAGCGCCCAGCCGATGTCACCGGCAATACGCTTATTGATGCCAGCTTCCGTAGCGGCTCTTATACAAAGAGCCCAAATAAGAGTTGGTGAAAACCAGACGAGCCGCCGCCTGGCGGTTTTTTTACGCCCTTCTCCGGGCATTCGGCAAAACGCCCATTCTGCCGAATGGCTGGTTACAAATTATCGTGACTCATCACTATTATTCTTCAATCATGCGGTACGTGTAATTCCCCGTCCCCTTTGAGGCAGCCAGCTTGTCGAGCATTTTTTCCGCATCTGCTTTTGTCAGTCCCCTCTGTACGGTCTGCCAGCGGGCATTTCCCTTACGATCCTGTATTGCCCAGGGCTTTCCAGAGTCGTTATCTGGTGCAACGAATGACATTAGCTGTGATTCCAGCTGGCGAATACGATTGTGTGCAGCCTCAAGCAGGGCAAGCAGCTCCGCCCTGGAAGGCTGGGGATGATCCGCCTCGCGGATTTTTTTGTTTTCGCGATAGCGCCGCGCCCGTTCTGCCGGTGACAGGGCATTTCCGGTACGGGGGCGTCCACGCTGCCGCTTTATGCCGGTATCGTTCATAACATACTCCAGCTGAATAATGATGAGTATATTATATGTGACGAATCACGGTAATTCATTGGCAATAATGTGACGAATCACAGTAATTCTTTATTTTATGCCTGCCTGTACGAATTCGGTAAAACCCGCATTCTGCCGACCGCCGCGCAAAAACGAAAAAAGGCGGGGTGGTTAACCCCCGCCTTTGTTCAAGTTCCTTCAACCCTTACGGGCGTCCGGTCAGTTGCTTGATGACAACGACAATCTGCAATGTGACGTGAATTATCTTCAACGCCACAAGGATAGTAGTCAGACTTATCACTTGGCAGCCTCCTTTTATCAGGAGAGCGCCACACGCCGTACGTGCTTATGGGTTCCCCATACGGCGCGTACCAGTAGTTAGCAGGTACAAGCAGCACTCTTTTGAGTGGAAGCAAACCGGACAGCACCACCTGTTTCCGGTCGGGGTAAAAACTTGCGCGACTAAGCCCATACCCACTTCTGAGAGGCTGCAACAGCGTAGAGCTGCCAACTGCGACGAGTATAAAGCCGTGCAGCATGGGCCGCAACGTTGACGATATCGTCAATCAGCGTTAATATTGAACACAGTTAGCAGGTACAAGCAGCACCGTACAGGCAGCGGTCACCAGCCGCGTCCGGTACAGAAAATTAACTCGGTTTACCAGACCGGGTTTTTTTTCGCCTCAAAGATGCCATTTCCGGCACAACTCAGATCCTATACGCATTCTGTTTATTCCCCTAATTTTCACCGATGGTTTTTAGCGTCTCTTTACGCTTTTATACGCAATTCGGTAAAACGCCCATAAAACCGAAGCCCTTTCCGGCAGCATGTCCCTTCGGGTAGCTTTTATCTGAGTCTTTAACATAGCCCATGTGGTAGCCTGCACCGGTGGCTCTCAGAGAGGTTTATTCAATTGAAATGGTTCAAGATTTATAATCCTAAAAGTAAACAATGGCTTCAGCAAGATGAGGAAAATGGGAGATATGGCACTCGTATTATCTTCACACAGGATGAATCCCGTGCGGGGTTCTGGTCTGAAACAGAAATCCGCTGGATGACCATCCCGCCAGGATCAGAACTTATTTCTTTCAGCCCGAGCCAGGAGGATATCCGATACCGGTATTGGGAATGAACCAAACCGGTCAAGAGATCTTTATGCCTATTCGCCCTTGTTCGGTAAAACGCCTATATTACCGAACCGCAGCACTGTACAATGCCTGTCTCATCACGCCTGATCTTCAGCTGCTGATTTACGTGCCCGTGCTGCAACACGGCTTGCGTATCTTTCCTTACGGCGTATCGCTGCTGCCGATTCGGATGCTCTTATTTCTATTAAGCGTTTTCTGATGGCCTCTGCCGGATTGAACCCCTCTTCCCATGAGGTATGCCTGATGTTAAACGTCCGGCAAATATCTTCTGACAACTCGACCACATAAAGGCCATGCTTCGCATACAACTCCCGCCTCTTTGCGAAGTAAGCCGAAAAATCTGGGGGATCTTCAAAATACTCATCATCAAGATTGTCGAGTGTGTTGATGACCTGAATATGTTTAGATTCGATGCTGTGCAGCCGGTACAGCATATTAGTATTAAGGTATTTAAATTCGCCTTTTACCGCTGAGAGTTTTAGCTCTGGTTTATTATATTTCATTGACACATATTCCAACTCTTGGCTATATATACCATCATTGCTCGCAAGAAACTCACACTCGGAAATATATTTATCAAGAATAAAAACAAGCTGAACAATAATATATCTCTCTTCTTTTTTTCCTTTTTTTGTTTCCCAGACAAGCTCTTTGACTGCATTAAAAATCAGGGGTACTGCTATCGCAGCCGCAGCCCCCAGTAATGTCCATGTTTCCTTTTCCACTGAAACCCTCGCCCATGCTGCAAGTATTCTTACCCTACAGTTTATACTGTACGACAGGATGGCCTGCTTAGCTTTTACCAAAGCTGACCTATCTCTCCGGATTCGGTAAAACGCCAATTCTGCCGAACCGTGAAACGGCGCACGCTGCCGGCTATAATTGCTGTCGCGATTCATTCACTAAAAGGAACAAATCTTGAAAACGGGATTAATTTCACTGAGCTTGCTGGCCGCCGTACTGCTTACCGGCTGCGATGCAGGCGCGCAGAGCCTTGAATGGTATAAGGCGCATGATAAGGAGCGAAACGCAAAAGTTGAAGAGTGTAAGAAAGCCTCGAATCCGCGTGGCACCGAAGACTGCCGTAACGCGATTGATGCTTCTGTTCGTGCTGGGGGCAATATTACACATAGCAAACCTAAAGAGTGGACTCTCGATGGTTCTAAGGGTTATCTGGGGATAAGCCGCCGCGAGGCGGTTTTTTTACGCTCTTCTCCGGGCATTCGGTAAAACGCCTATAAAACCGAATTTGCCATGTAAACAAAAAATCCGCCCCAGTGGGACGGCCTAAAACGGTAAGCTGTTTTATGTCCCCAGGGGGACTTCATCTCCGATTAAAGAAAATTTTCGATTAGGGACAGTATAACTGTCACCAGATTAATCACTGCCGTAATAAGCTCGATCATAACCCGCATCCTCATGCTGATGCGTGGCGTTTACCTACCTCCCGCCGTATATTCGCCCAGAAGGTTTCGGAACTCCGCTTTCGCTAAGAATGAAGTTAACCACACATATATTGCCCCCGGCCCAGGGATGCGACCCCCTTCGTCTGGGACTCCTTCCTTACAGCTCGTTCCCTCTGTTACCAAAAAATCAGTTCTAACTTAGGAGATTAAAATGACTGATTACCGCAGTGTTGCGCGGTTTTTTACTGAAGCACTATATGGATTCATCTTAGCGATGCGGAAGTATAAAGCGTAAGCACGACTTATCAAAGCGGGATTTGATAAGGTAGGTCATATGACGTACACTGAAAGAGCTAAGAATGAAGTTAACCACACCGTTATGCCAGCCTGCGAAACTGACGTAACGGTAAGAAACCCTGCCCTAGAGCGGGGTTTCTGCCATCTGACCGCCGCCAGGCGGTTTTTTTACGCCCTTTTCCCGCCGTTCGGTAATACCTCAATCCTGCCGGATGGTTCCCGCTGCGGCCTGTTGGTTCTGTTTTTCAAGGCTATTGTCGGGGCTACATTTAGTAATTTGAAAAACTCCACAAACTGATATGATTATCTTCATCTACCTAAGGCCAACACACAGAGCAAAACGTGTCCATGCATAAATCAAAAGAACAAGTTGCAGAAATATTGAGCGATTATTTTACTCTTTGTATTGCAATTGTGACTGAAGATTCTTCAGATTATCAAAAGCACGTTCTAACCTATCAATTTTCCCGGCAACAAGTCTTGGGGCTGGATAACGAGTTAATGCTCCCTAATTGGATTTTAGCCGCTGCAAGTATTCCTCTTTTAAAGTCTCATGTTGACTTACATGTTCAGGGGGGGGCGGGAAGTTGGGCCAGGAGACGAACTTATCTCCACTCAGTAATGGACACCATTCTGCAAACCTATAGAAATCCTGTAGCATCTAACTTTTCGCAGGCAATGGCTGATGCTTTTAAAGCAGCTAAGTCTGCCCCACCTTCTTATCAAGACGCGGGATCATCTAACTTTTCGCAAGCAATGGCTGATGCTTTTAAAGCAGCTAAGTCTGATTCACCTTCTTATCAAGACGCGGGATCATTGCTTTTATCACAGCATGCTGAAAATTCACATAAATCCTCTTATGAACACCAGGGTAATGTCTCTTATCCATCTAAGCAACCGACAAGTGACAACATTCGTCAGGAAGAGTTAAAGCTGGGTATGTCTAATGCCGGAAGCCCAGACGTGGAAAGTAAAAAGAAGGTGTTTATAGTTCATGGCCATGATGAGCTGTTAAAAAATGAAGTATATGTTTTTCTGAGTCAGGAAGGCTATGAACCCATAATACTCCATCTTCAGGCAAATAAGGGATCAACCATCATTGAAAAGCTTGAAGAGAATATTGCAGACGTTTCGTTCGCCGTGATTTTATATACAGCATGTGATCAAGGTAAATCTTTTAAAGAGGCTGATTTGAAATCCCGTGCGCGTCAGAACGTTGTTTTTGAGCATGGGTATTTAATCTGTAAGCTTGGCAGAGAACGCGTGGCTGCCCTTAAAAGTGACGGTGTTGAAATACCTGGTGATCTCTCCGGGCTAATAACTATCCCAACGAGTAACTGGCAGTATGAACTCCTGAAAGAACTGAAAGCAGCCAATTGAAACAACAACCGGTAACCGCCGCCAGGCGGTTTTTTTACGCCCTTCTCCGGGCATTCGGTAAAACCCTTATATTACCGAATCGCCCCGCTGCGGCGCTGAATACTATATGTTGTGCTTTTCCCAGCTGGCAGACATACGAGATATAGTGGTCTGACGGTCATCGCCGGGGCAGGCCGCGCCGGTTTTCCCGCTGCGCCGTTCGGTAAAACTCCGGCAGCGGAGGCTTTAACCGAATGCGATTTACCGCCAGCGGAGTTTTTCTTCTTGTCTTTTTTCAGAATCATGTCGAGAAGCACTAATCCTATTAGGATTATCAGGTGAGCCCTTATGACATGTACTAATACGGTCGGTTTCGTACATGTAGAATATAGCCTGTCCGAAAGTTAGTGTTTTTAATTTCGGACATGCGCTATAATAAGTACACCTATTTCGTACACAAAATAACTACATGTCACGAGTCTTTGCCTACTGCAGGGTATCGACCCTCGAACAGAACACTGAAAACCAGCGTCGTGAAATCGAAGCGGCCGGCTTTGCCATCAGACCCCAGCGACTGATTGAAGAGTACATAAGTGGTTCAGTCGCGGCTGCTGAACGCCCTGGATTTATGCGTCTCCTTGATCGAATGGAAAACGGGGACGTTTTAATCGTAACGAAGCTGGATCGCCTCGGGCGAAACGCCATGGATATCAGAAAAACCGTTGAGCTACTTTCTGCGTCAGAAATACGGGTACACTGCCTGGCGCTGGGAGGGGTAGACCTCACCAGTCCGGCCGGAAAGATGACAATGCAGGTAATCTCGGCGGTTGCTGAATTTGAGCGCGATCTGCTACTTGAACGTACACATGCTGGTATTGCGCGGGCTAAGGCATCCGGAAAGCGTTTCGGCCGCCCGCCGGCTCTGGATGACGAACAAAAGAAAGCGGTGTTCTTGCGTCTTAGTGAAGGGAAGAGTATCAGCGCGATCGCCCGCGAATTTGACACCACACGGCAGACCATTTTAAGAGTGAAAGCGATAATGGAAGACGCTGATGCTCGTTCATGAGTTGCTTTTCTGCGTATGTCCGCTTTGTGCCATAAGCGGACGTTATTCCGATAACAAAGAGCGGAACAACGAAGAATATAAATAGCTAAACTTCAGATTTTCAGTATATCAATGACGACTCTCAGTGCCGGCGACACATTGCGGTGAGGATAATACAGGAATGAACCTTCCAGGCGCTGGCTGTAACGTGGCAACGCCCTGATAAGATTGCCTTGCTCTAAATCATCAGCGACCAGTTCCTCCGGGACATAAGCCAGCCCCAGCCCCAGTCTGGCTGCTTTTGCTTCCATGTAGCTGTCAGAAAAGGCCCACTGTCCTTGTGGTCGGTGCGTTATTTTTTTACCGTCCTGAAGGAGTTCCCACTGATAAAGGCTACCATCGGCAAACTGGTAGGCTATACAAGGATGAATCACTAAATCAGCCGGTGTTTGTGGAAAGCCATAGCGACGAAAATGCTCGGGCGTAGCTACAACAACCATCTCCATGTCAGGTGTAATACGCACCGCGACCATGCCCTGTCCTACCTCCGGCCCCAGCCGCACGCCGGCATCAAACCGCTCAGCGATAATATCGACGAACCGGCTTTCACTGATGAGTTCAAGCCTGATATCGGGGTAACGGTGCTTAAATAGCGCCAGCTTCGGTAAAAGAACTTTATCAATAGCATGCTGGCTGGCATTGATGCGTACCGTACCGGACGGGGTATTCCGGTAATACGCCAGCGTGGCAAGACCCGTATCTAAAGCATCAAATCCGGATTCTGTTGTCTGATACAGTTGCTCACCTGCCTGTGTTAACGACAGCCTGCGCGTAGTGCGAACCAGAAGCTGTATACCCAGCCTTTCTTCAAGTTCACGGACAGAACGACTAACGCCTGATTGTGCAAGTCCAAGACGATGTGCCGCTGCAGTGAAACTGCCCTCCCGCACCACCTGCATAAACAAGTAGAGCTCATTATAGTTTTCCCGTTTTGCCATTTGCGCGTCCTCAGAATATCTGGCCGCAAATGATGTCTGCTGCGGCCCTTCATTTATAACAATATGCTATTAATCCTAGCAATTTTTACCCTCTAATCAGCACTATTTCTGCTACCTATAATGAGCGCATTGCATCAAAGCACAGCAGTACTCTCCGTATGAAACCGGTACCTCACTTTTCTTTTTCAGGGGAATTTAAATGAATGTTTTCACCAGAAAGCTGACAGCCGCGCTACCCGCTACGCTGCTATGCGTATCATTAAGTGGAGTTACGACAATGAGTTATGCTGACACATCTAATCCGAACTCGCCTGTTTCAATGGTAGAAAAATGGGATAAAACCTTTGCAGAGAGCGATAAGGTTGATCATCGCAAGGTGGCATTCCAGAACCGTTACGGGATCATATTAGTAGGGGATCTTTACATCCCCAAAAACCGGGGCGAACGTAAACTGGCTGCGATTGCATTAAGTGGTCCTTTCGGTGCGGTCAAAGAGCAATCAAGCGGCCTGTATGCACAGACCCTGGCCGAACAGGGATTTGTTGCGCTGGCATTCGATCCTTCTTACACGGGTGAAAGTGGTGGCTATCCGCGTAATGTCGCCTCTCCGGATATCAACACTGAGGACTTTAGCGCGGCGGTTGATTTCCTTGGATTACAAAAAGAGGTGGATCGCCATCGTATTGGATTACTCGGTATTTGCGGCTGGGGAGGCATGGCACTCAATGCGGCGGCGATGGATACACGCGTAAAAGCAGTTGCAACCAGCGTGATGTACGACATGAGCCGGGCGATGGGACATGGCGTTGGTGATGGCAAAGACCGTTATTCAACAGCCGATCGCCGTGCCGTATTACAGTACCTGAACGAGCAGCGCTGGAAAGATGCTGAAAGCGGAACTATCGCCCGCGGTAGTCACGATATTAATGTGGATAAGAATGGCAGCGTAAGCGCTTCTGAGCGAATTCTGCCGGAAACATTACCCGCGAATCCACACCCGGTACTGAAAGAGTTTTTTGATTATTACAGAATGCCACGCGGCTTCCATGGGCGTTCTGTTAACTCTAATGGCGCATGGAATGCAACGATGCCCTTGTCGTTTATGAATATGCCGCTGCTTAGCTACGCAAATGAAATCACTATTCCTGTGTTGATTGTTACAGGTGAAAAAGCGCACTCGCGCTATTTTGCAGAAGATGCCTACAAAGCGGTTGGCAGCACTGAAAAAGAGCTTGTGATCGTCCCCGGCGCAAACCACGTGGACTTATACGACAACGCTGCAGGTAAGATCCCTTTTGCCAGGTTTGAACAGTTTTTCAAAACCAGCTTAAGGTAAAAACGCAGCTCAGAATCGTTTAAAAGCCACCTGTAATACTCAGGTGGCTTTGACTCTGGATCTATCCCGACATGATGTTACATAGAATCCTTATAATATCGCACTTCATTCTCACCCACTCTCATCGTTATTACATGAATAGCGTTTATTTCGTTTATGCCTGAAGAAGATCGGGCGCTATTCACAGGTCCTGATAATATTCATAATGCGTCATTAAACATCACAATAGATACAGGGGCGAGCCTGGCAGCAGAAGATAAATATTATGACAGGATACGCAATGGTATCCCGTCGATATTTCTACATTGTTCCGGTTTAATTGTTCCGATTTAACTTTTATAACCGATCAGCGTCAGTTAAGGCTTAAGGATAACCTTCGTCCATCCCTCATCGCGATCGTCAAAGTGCTTATATCCCTCAGGCGCCTCAGCAAGTGAAAGACGGTGTGAGATTATGCCGCCCGGGCTGGCTTTACCCTGATGGATCAGACGGGCCAGCTGACGATTATAGGCTTTGGCGTTCGCCTGGCCGGTGCGGATTGACTGTCCTTTAAGCCAAAAACTGCCGAAATCAAACGGCATCTTACCTTCTTTGGCAAGGTCTGATGCAGCTCCCGGATCCTGCGGGATAAACACGCCAACCACACCAATTCCCCCGGTTGCTTTGGTTGATGCAACGAGGCTGTTCATAGTGACCGAATTATCTTCATGGCCATGTTTGTTACAGCACTGATAGCCCACGCATTCACAGCCACAGTCAGTGCCGCGTCCGTCAGTTAAGTCGAGAATTCGTTGCACGGCTTCATCGCCGGTCGCATTGATGCCCGTCGCCCCCATTTTCTCTGCCAGCGCTAAACGGTCCTGGTGTGTATCCACTACAAATACCTGTGAAGCGCCTTTTATCATGGCTGAGTGTGCGGCCATCAGACCCACCGGCCCCGCGCCGTAAATGGCTACGCTTTCGCCAGGCTTTAATCCGGCGAGTTCTGTCGCATGCCAGCCGGTAGGGAAAATGTCAGAGAGCATCACATAATCATCTTCTTTTTCTACTGCGTCAGGCGGAAGCACCAGGCAGTTAAAGTCTGCAAAGGGGACCCGAAGCAGTTCCGCCTGACCACCCTCCCAGGAGCCCATTTCAGCAAAACCATAGGCCGCGCCCACAGCACCGGGATTGGTGGTGAGGCAAAAACCGGTCAGACCTTTTTCACAATTCTCGCAAAAACCGCATCCGACATTAAATGGCAGACAGACATAGTCACCGACCTTAACACGCTCCACTCCTGAGCCAATTTCAACCACCTCACCCAGGTTTTCGTGCCCCAAAATACGTCCCTGCTCAAAGCTGGTCCGACCCTCGTACATGTGCAAATCCGATCCACAAATATTGGTGGTGGTAATGCGGACAAGCACATCGGTGGGGCGAACAATTTTTGCATCCGGCACGTCTTTAACTTTTACATCATAGGGACCGTTGTAAATAACTGCTTTCATGATCTTCTCCTGCTTGCGGCCGGAAAGGTGTGGCTGCCCTACCGGGTAAGTGTCAACTAAGTTTAGCTGCCATGATTGATAACGCAATCGACAGCAAGGCAATCGGGAGGTTTCTTATCGGATACGTTGAGGAATGCTGGCCGGGGATGACGGTCAAAGACAGCCGGGAAAAGGTCAGGATCATGCCGCATCAAGCCGAGCGGCAGCAGCCGGTAGCGTTGCGGGAATATTTGCGTAAAACAGTTATCAATTATCGGCAGCAATCTCAGACGCAGCCTGAAGGTAAAGACCCGATTTATCAGAAAGATGATTTACCTTACACCCGGCCAGTTTTTGCCTGATTCACTGCCAGAACCTTCTCAGAGAGGCACTTCCCGTTAGATACAGAGGTCGCTAAAACCCTGGCCTCGCTGAGCCTGGCACCCTGGATATGGGTTGAACCGCTCCGGTTTTCCTGGAGAGTATTTTGCCTGAGTGATCAGGCTGCCACATCCCGGTCATTCAGCGAAGCGTAATAGGCTTTTTCTGCCTCCACTGGCGGGATATATCCGGTCCGTTCCATCAATCGGTGATTATTGTACCAGTCCACCCATTTCAGCGTAGCCAGCTCAACATCCTGTCGGGTTTTCCAGCTTTGCCTGTGGATCACCTCCGCTTTGTACAACCCGTTGATACTTTCTGCCATCGCATTGTCATATGAGTCGCCCGTGCTGCCTGTTGAAGCCAGCAGCTCCGCGTCCTGCAGCCGTTGCGTGTACGCCAGTGACACATATTGCGAACCTTTGTCGCTGTGATGGATGGTACCGCTCGGGCGTCTGGCCCACAGCGCCTGCTCCAGTGCATCCAGCACGAACGACGTTTCCATCGTGGATGAGACCCGCCAGCTCACGATAACACCGGCGAACACATCAATGATGAAGGCCACATATGCGAACCCCTGCCAGGTGCTGACGTAGGTAAAATCGGCCACCCAAAGACTATCGGGCCGTTCAGCCACGAACTGCCGGTTCACCCGATCCTGCGGTGTTTCGGCTTTGTTGCTGCGGGTGGTTCTGACACTTTTGCCGCGTGTCACCCCACGTAGCTGCAGGGCTTTCATCAGGCGCTCAATGGTGCAGCGGGCAACGCCGACACCTTCACGTTTTAGCTGTCGCCAGACCTTACGCACACCGTAAACGCTGTAGTTTTCTTCGTATACGCGCTGTATCTCAGGTATCAGCACGGCATCGCGTTTATCCCGACTACTGCGTCGTTCAGGACACTTCCGGCGTTGCTGATGCCAGTAGTACGTTGACGGAGCAATATCCAGCTCATGACAGACTGGCCCGACCCCGTGTTCACCGCTCAGATTTTCCAGAAGCGGCATTATTTTTTCCAGTGGCGGTCGAGCTCCGCCTGGGCAAAATACGCTGAAGCCTGACGCAGAATATCATTGCTGCGGCGCAGCTCGCGGACTTCCCGCTCCAGTTCTTTCAGACGCTGGCGTTCGCTGGCAGTCAGCGCATTCTGCTCATCATCAACGGGCTCCTGCTGACGGATCCAGATACGCAATGTCTCGGGAGTGCAGCCGATCTTAGGGGCAATGGAGCAGATAGCGGCCCATTGTGAGTTGTAGGTATTCTGGTTTTCCAGAACCATACGAATAGCGCGTTGACGAACTTCAGGGGGAAATCGGTTATGTTTTGTCATCCTGGTTACCTCTCTCAAAGAGTGTAGTCTCCAGGATTACCGGGGCGGTTCAGTCTCATGGTTATTTCCCCTGACAGGGAGTCAGGGGAAGTATCTTTATAGCCGGACGTCAGATGAACGTATAAGCCGTGATTTTGTTACCCGCAGGGTCTCGCAGGTAGGCTGCATAGGCTCCAAGGAGATGGTTGCGCGGGCCAGGCTGGCCTTCATCTTTCCCTCCGGCGGCAAGGCCGGCTGCGTGGAAAGCATCAACCTCTTCCGGACTTGCAGCTGCAAATCCAACAGTCACGCCGTTGGCCGATGGCGCTTCGCCATTGCCCGGACGTGCAATAATAAAGGCTGGCTTTTCGCGACCATAGAGTACCCAGCCGTTGCCAAACGGGCCGAGGTTGTTGATGCCAAGCGTTCCGAGTACAGCATCGTAAAAAGCAGCAGATGTTTCGACATCGGATGCACCGATGAACACGTGAGAAAAGATGTCATTACCAGAAATTACAGGTGTTGCCATGATTCATTTCCTTCAGTTTGTATTTGTTAAGGTCAGGGCGGGATCAGTAATGAACCACCGTCCGGATAGATTTACCTTCATGCATAAGGTCAAAGGCATCATTGATTTCATCCAGCGTCATGGTGTGGGTAACAAATGGCTCCAGTTCAATCTCGCCCTTCATGGCATCTTCGACCATGGCCGGAAGCTGCGTACGGCCTTTCACTCCGCCGAAAGCAGAACCTTTCCATACGCGCCCGGTAACGAGCTGGAATGGACGGGTGGAAATCTCCTTCCCGGCGCCGGCCACGCCGATGACAATGGACTGGCCCCAGCCACGGTGAGCACTTTCCAGCGCCGCACGCATAACGTCGACGTTACCGATACATTCAAAGGTGTGGTCAATGCCCCACTTGTTGATTTCAAGCAGCACATCTTTAATCGGTTTGTCATGGTCGTTCGGGTTGATACAGTCGGTTGCACCGAACTGACGGGCAAGTTCGAATTTGGCCGGGTTGGTGTCGATAGCGATAATGCGTCCTGCTTTTGCCTGGCGAGCCCCCTGAACGGCAGCCAGACCGATTGCGCCAAGACCAAAAATAGCGACAGAATCTCCAGGCTGTACTTTCGCTGTGTTGTGAACAGCGCCAATCCCTGTGGTTACGCCACAGCCCAGCAGGCAGACGTGTTCATGGTTTGCCTCCGGGTTAATTTTTGCCAGAGAAACCTCGGCCACTACCGTGTACTCACTGAACGTGGAGCATCCCATGTAGTGGTAAAGAGGCTGGCCGTTGTAAGAAAAGCGGGTGGTTCCGTCAGGCATCAGTCCTTTGCCCTGAGTCTCGCGAACAGATACACAGAGGTTGGTTTTACCGGACTGACAGAATTCACACTCCCCGCATTCGGCGGTGTAAAGCGGAATAACATGGTCTCCCGGCTTCACGCTGGTCACGCCTTCACCGACCTCCACGACGATACCGGCCCCTTCGTGGCCGAGAACCACCGGGAAAACGCCCTCAGGATCGTTCCCGGAGAGGGTAAAGGCATCAGTATGGCAGACACCGGTGTGGGTGTTTTTAATCAGCACCTCGCCTTTTTTAGGTGGTGCGACATCAATTTCAACAATCTCCAGGGGCTTCCCTGGTGCAAATGCAACGGCAGCACGTGATTTCATATGTAATTTCTCCTCAATGTGATGTCTTAGCTATTTAAGATAGGCACGAACCAGTTCAATCGTATCGTCAACGGATTTACTGATTTCATGGCTGTAGCTGTCATTCTGGTCAAAGGTTTCCCGTATGTGGCTCTCCAGCACCTCTGCCATAAGACCGTTAGCTGCTCCGCGAACGGCAGCTATCTGCTGAAGAACGGAACGGCATTCAGTGCCATTTTCAAGCGCTCTTTCCAGAGCATCAATCTGACCCCGAATGCGGCGAACCCGGGTAAGGACCTTTTTTTTCTCTTCAGGAGTACTGGGCATTGTTTACCTCATCTTTTTTGATCTTAGATACTATAGTGGGGTATGTGCTTTTCGTCAACATATACCCCACCATAGTATAAAGGGTGGGGCAGAGAAAAAACACTGAGCGTTTTTTATTTATGATATAAATCATATTGTTAGTTAATTACTGGCTGTGATCCGGTCGGAAGGAAAGTTGCTACTAAAATGATATCTACGGATACGGAATTTGGTGCGTAGACAGTTCTGTTAAATTTCGCCAGATATTGGCTCTCTTTGATGGTCAAAAAATGAGCCTAACGTACAGTAATTTTCGATATCCAAACTGACCCCTAATTGAAGATTTGAGGCTTCCCAACCCATCCATGCCCGTGGGGCGTGATCTTTTGGTCAGAGTCAGAGCGGTCGCGGTTAATCCACGTGATCTGAAAAGCCGGCGAAACATAAGCCCTGTTGCAGGCAACCCGGTAGTTATGGGATACGACGCTTCCGGTGTTGTCGAAGCAACCGGCCCGGATGTAACGTTGTTCAGGCCTGGTGATCACATTTTCTATGCCGGTGTGCTCGATCGTCAGGGAGCCAACGCAGAGTTTCAGCTGGTTGACGAACGTATTACGGGGATCAAGCCGGCAGCACTGAGTTTTGAAACTGCCGCGTCAATTCCCCTGACCGGTCTGACAGCCTGGGAAATGTTATTTGATCGTCTGCAGTTGTCAGTGAACGGCGAGGCTGATCAGACACTATTGATGCTTGGTGGTGCGGGCGGTGTCTCTTGTATGGCTATACAACTTGCGCGCATCCTGAGTCGGGTGAACATCATCGGGACAGCGTCACGGCAGGAGAGCGCCAGAGCAGTTCGCGGATTTGGTGCGCATTATGTTCTGGACCATTCTCGCGCGCTTGCGCCACAGGTTGCCAGCCTTGCTGGACTCCCTCCCATTACCCGGATTTTCTCGACGCATACTACGTCATCTGCCTGGGAAAATATGGCAGAAATCATTGCCCCACAAGGCCGTATCGGACTCATCGACGATCCTGAACCACTGGATCTGCGTTTGATCAAATTTAAAAGCGTTTCTGTTCACTGGGAGGCAATGTTTACCCGCCCAATGCATGCTACTGCGGACATGTCTAAACAGCATGATATTCTTAACAAACTCTCATGCATGCTGGATTCCGGTAAGCTCAAACCTCCGTTGCTGGCAGAGTATGGCAGGCTGAATGCTAAAGCACTTCGCCGGGCTCATGAGGACATGGAAAATAAAAATGTGAACGGGAAAATTGTTTTTTCAGGGTTCTGATGAACAGGCCTGTCAGAGTAAAAAAAGATTCGGGTTCAGCACAATGCTGAATTCTGTCTGGCTATAGAGTAAGAATCGTACCGGAATTGAGCATTTACCCTCAGTACCTGCGGATGAAAAAGCAGTCTGCCCTGACATACTGAACAATCCCTTCTCATAAGATGCCTCTCTTTTGCTGTTTAAAGAGCTGACCAGTCCGGGCGGAGACTGACCTCGTTCCGCTTTCCAAGCGACCCCCTTGTTGAAAGTGCGACAAAAGAGATAGAGCGAATGACTATACTTCGCTCATAGCTGCCCGTCATGCCAGCTCAAAAAATAGGCTTAACGTAGGATATTTTCCGTTTTCCAAGCGGCCCCCATAAAGCAGGGAACGGTAACAGCATCACTGATGATGAAAAAGCTGGCAAGCTATCCGAAGCAGAATGGTCTGGCAAAGGCGCTGAGAGAGATTGGCCGCATCGAAAGGTCATTGTTTATGCTGGACTGGTTCAGGGATCCTTTACTGCGTCGACGCGTACAGGCGGGGCTGAATAAAGGTGAGGCTCGCAATGCCCTTGCGCGAGCGGTCTTTATGCATCGGCTGGGTGAAATCAGAGATCGGGGGCTGGAGAATCAGAGCTATCGAGCCAGCGGTCTGACGTTGCTGACTGCGGCGATCTCACTGTGGAATACGGTATATATAGAAAGAGCGATAGATTCTTTGAGACGAAAAGGGATCCCGATTAATGAGCAACTGATTACCCATCTGTCACCACTGGGATGGGAACATATCAACCTGAGCGGGGATTACGTCTGGAGAACGAACCTCAAACTGGGACAGGGTAAATACCGCGCATTACGCTCAGTGAATAGTAATGTGTACAAAAAACAGGCTTAGCGTAGGATAATTTCCGTTTTCCAAGCGGACCCCAGGAAGGTCACCTCAGCGGCACGCTGCCGCTCGGTCAGGCCGCAGGTTTTCCGGCTCTGGACGTACCGGCAGATTTAATCAGTCGCCTGAACCGGAGTTTTGCCCGTGAGCTTGGCGACTGGCGGCGCGGACAGAAAGTCATGTTGATTGCCGAAACCGATCCGCCGGTGAAAAAATTCAGACAGCGTGACGGGAAACCTGTGCCGTACAGCACCTGCAGGGTTATCGATGCGGCCCTGATGACCGTCAGTGCCCGGTTTATTCCTCTCGACTCCTCCTGGGAGGGCGTGATCGAAGAAAAACTCTGGCAGGAGAAGCGGCATTTCATCAAGCCTCTGCGTTATGACGGCGAGGCGGACGTTTTCCCTGATTTTTTGCTGAAAGATGTGCCGGGCAGGGAGATTGTGCCGCTCGAAGTATTTGGTATGAACACGCCTGATTATCTCGCGCGTAAGGCGGTCAAGCTTGCACATTATCGCGAAGAATATGGCGAGGGGAACTGGTGGTGCTGGGACGCTTACACGGCAGGTGCTGCTAATAACATCCCGCCGTTTCCTGATAGCCAGCTCATAAAATAAGTCAGCCCGTGGCAGGGGAATTTCATTCAAATCCCCGGGCTTATTTACTCTCTTCTTTCTGATAGACCGAATCGGTACCTTTTGGGAACTGCAGCGCGACAGATCGGTAGTGCTGCAGCCTTTCACGGAAATATTCTCGCAGTCCAGCAGGCTGTTCCATTTCTGTCTGCTGTGGAATTACCGGCAAATTCAGACGTTCTTTATAAGCCACTCCGGAGGCTGCCAGGTCAACATTGATTTTATCCCGTTCTTCACTGGTACGGGCGGCAAGATTATGGCCAGTTTCAGTACGGTTCATGATTTTGCGTCTTCATTGATATTAAAAAAACCAACTCTATCCGTTCTGCCATCAAGGGCACCAGGTAAAGGGAATAAGCCAAAAAAATCGTTGTAAACCAGTGGAATAATATGAGTTATATTAGTATCCAGCCCCAGATCCAGCATAGCCTGATACGCCTCCGTTCGGTTAGCAAACTCTTCAGCATATTCAGCATCAGATGAATAGATAGGCTCTCGTCTTTCGGTCTCATTTAAGGCAATAAAGGAGCGTCTTTCCGTATCAAACAGCGCAAATCCTACCACGCCAGCTATGTGGTCCTTTTCTAACTGTTGGTTAAGCAGTGCCAAATTTTTACGGGAAAATTTTGAGCTCACAATGTCCCCTTACAGTTATACAGCCGTTTCGTTATCCACTGGATAGAATAACAACAGGATCATATAGGCATAAGTGTAGATCAACAAAGAATAAGATCTGACTGAACCCAGCAGGAATGCCCCTCTCAGGGGAACTCAATACACTATAGCGGGTGACCGATACACTGGAAAGGGTAATACATCCACTGTACAGGGTAGATAGTCCACTATACCGGGTGGAACTGCTCCACTGTCACGGGTAGTATGATAATACTGTCCACACCGGCGCTAATGTTGAATAAATATATGGATAACAATAAGTTAGCTTTGGTTATAGAAGAAAAAACTAAAGATACAGGCGAAGTTATTCACCTGATACCTACACTACGTCAGACTATCCAGCCCAAAGTCCTGTTGCGCTTAGGTGTGTTTGTTCCAACACTTAAATCTACTGGAAAGGGTGGCAGAAAAAACCACAGCATTGACGCAACAGAATCACTTTCACGCCTGTCCATTGTAGAGGGTGAAGGTTATGAGCAGATCCAGATTTATGGTCCACGCCTCGATATGGATACCGATTTTAAGGTCTGGGTCGGCATAATCTATGCGCTGTCTACGCTAAAAGTCGACAGTGAAAACCAGCTCATGGTTAATTTTGCTGATTTTGCAAAATATTGTGGCTTCGATACCAAACGTATCGATCGGCAGCTTAAAATGCGTTTCGATGCATCTCTGACGCGGATATCCCGCACCAACATAAGCTTTGTGAAGCCCATACCCGGTACAGATGATCGAATAACCATTAACATGCATCTGGTCGAAAACACTTATTTTGACAGTAGCACGGGACAGATAGTCATTGTTCCTAACTCAAGGCTTAATACACTGTACAGGGTGGACGGTAAAACCAGACTGTATCTGAAGGCCCTACAAAAGCTTTCGCGCAAAGAGTCAGCCCAGGCACTGTACTTGTATCTGGCTGAACTGCCACCAACGTTCTACCGGATTGGCTTTGATCGCCTACGTGAGCGTCTGCAACTGACCTCTCACCTGGGTAACCAGAACGCAACGGTTCGCAAAGCGCTGCAGCAACTTAATGAAATTGGTTTTCTGGAATATACGGTCGAGAAAGAAGGAAAAGATTACGTTCTGAACATTCTCAAACGTAACACAAAATTATAAAGCACCCGGTATAATGGATATCCACTATACCGGGCGTAATACCCGGTACAGTGGATATTATTTAACTAAGACCAGTTCAGGCTACCTCATGAATCACCAGCGTTTCACAGGCACGTGAGACGGGGCTTATTTTAAGCGTTCCAGAACGATAATGATGATGGCCATTATCGGATGGATCAGCTTAAAGAAGAATAAAAGCTTATTGAGCATTTTTTCATCTCTTGCCGGGTAAGGTCCTTGCGCGAGTGCCTCTGGGTTACCCTTCGCGCCTGGTGCAACGGACCTACAGACGTCACACCTGACATACCTGGTTCAGGCTGGAACAGTTCACCGGTCCCCACCAGTTACCTGTTCTGGGATTTATTCCTAATAACAAAAAAATTTATTTACCCTAGTAATATCAGCAGGTTTCTTCCGGAAGCCTTACGCGTTATTTTGCCTTTCTTGAAAGCCAGTTTGCGATTCGTTATCCTTTAATGCACCTACAGACGTCACACCTGATTGATGGGATGTCTAAAACAAAGCCGGTTCCCCAGCCAGGCTTTGAACTAAACCCGCTACGGCGGGTTTTTTTATACGTATAAGGTTGCTTTGTTGATAACCACTCCGGGCATAAGCGCTATATGTTGTGCTTGTTGTTTATAAAATAACAACATAGTGAGTATTCTAGTAATTAATCGCGTCTAAACAAGCCTTGATTTTCGCAAAGAATTCGTGATCGCAAGGTGGTTAATTCCCTAAGTCCACGTTTCATAAAGCCAGCTAACTAAGTCAATTGTTTGAAAAAAAAACTTTAGAATTTGATCGAGCGCCTGGTTCTTGTGCATGTCGCTATTTTTTACGTTTCTGACAGGCTTTACCTTATGCGCGTAGCGCATGGGAAGGGACAAAGGCTGTTTCATGTCACGCTGATGTCGAACGTCCCTGGAGACGCGCCGCAGGCGCCACAAAGCTATAAATTGCACAACTCCCACCACTCCCTGCAAAGCCTGACGGGCTTATCGCGATAAATCAGGTTATCTAAGCCCTTTAGCCCCGGTGAGCGGGCTTAACGGCGCAGAGCGACGTTAAGGGCGTGATTTCCGGGGTCTTGTCCTCTGACGGCGTTTAAGGCCGTCAGAGGCTAGAGGCTTAGTTACATCATTCATTAAAGCCACTCCTGTTCCGGGCCGAAGGCCCGGGCGGGCGGGGCTTTTAATGGGTAGGGATACGCTGATGTTACCGATATTTCCGATCCAGTTAACAGGCTTCTCTTCTTATGTTGTAACTAATATCATGCCCAACGCGAAGCGGTGGGAGGAACTTAATATCTGAGCGGCGCGGCCGTCAGGCCACTGCAAGCGAAGGCTACTTTTTTTTATTCACAATCTTACCGAAGATAAAGGATCACCATGCTACGTAAGTAAGCAGGGGATTAACTACAGGGTTTAGGAAGGTTTTGCGGGTTATGTGTTCTCTGTTTCCAGCTTTGTCCAGTTATTAGATTGCGGATTTATGTGGATAACCGGAATGGAGGCCTAAAAAAAGACGCTGTCGCGTCCCGTATTTCCTTTTTTACTACTGTGAAACATTCGTAAGCTCAAAATACAGCCATTTTTATGAACCAGAACCAACGCCAAAAGCCCCAAAGAGGGGCATGATTTAGACAAAGTCTTTAGTGAACAGCTACGCTGGCGGTACGCCTGACTGGAAAAGCTCCATCTGGTACAGCTGTTGAATGGCCAGCTTTTCCAGCCGATCGGATGAGCAATAATAGGCTTCATCTGCCGACATGGATTTAAGAATATGTGTGGCCATCTCATGGACCTGAGCGTCCCACGGTAACTTCGCCAGTCTGTTGGCCCGTTTACGCTTTGCAGCCAGCTCGCGCCGGCGTTTGAGTGCCTGAGACGTCATTTTTTCTGCCCAGCGCCGGCGTGCAGCCTGTGGAGAAATGTCTTCATCCTCCGTCATTAGGCCCATTTCAATCAGCTGATGTCGTTCTTCGCTTCTTCTCAGTGCTTTTTCCTGCTCTTTTGCCAGTTTGACCAGATCGACGCCGAGTGCACGGAAACCTTTTTCTGTGATCCAGACGTATTTTGGTAACCATTGTTTAGCTGCACGGTCCCATTCCAGCTCACGCGATACATCAAGCAGACCAAACCTGATTTGCTCTTTGAGAAGGCGTGAAATCCGGGGAACCGTGATCTCCTGATCTTTAATCACATTACCCTTACTGTCTTTTGGGCTGAGTTCTCTGGCCAGTCGCGAAACACACATACCGACAGAATGCTTACCGGCATCACAGAAACTGATGAGAACAGGCCACATAGCATCCAGCAGGCGCTGTTTTTCGGGACGGAATGCGTATTTACGCCCCGCTTCAATGCGACCCTGAACATAGATTGGATGGCGGGACATATGAATGCGAATCTGCGTGGTACCGGTCGCTTTATCCGTTTTTACGAGCCGGTTATAGGCGTAACCCAGCTGACCACCCAGCGTGCGGTAATGAGATGGCCGGAACCAGCGTGGATTTTCACACTTTGGCTTCGTGGAATGATTACCCCGCCGGCGCTTCGTTGGTTTTTTCAGCGGTAAGTGAACGGAATCGCCGCTTTCAGAAACCAGAAAGGAGGTAATTTCTCCGGCATCTACGCGTTGCCAGAAACGTACCTGCGCTTCTTCATCAAGCTGACTCCAGTGCACAGAGGCGTGATTTTTATCAGCCATTTAGCCGCTCCTTACCATGCTGAGCATAGTGACGAACGACATCATGATCGGAAAGAAATCGATTCAGAATTCCTTCACGCCTGGCAGAACCGATGAAACGTAGAGAAGGGGTGTTTTTCTGGACGGAATTCCAGAATGAATTTTGCGCGTCAGCCATTCCTTCCTGCGCTTATGTTGCACAGAAGGAGTGAGCACAGAAGGTGTTGTCTTTTTCTGAGCATGAAACTATACTCCCCGTATAGAGCAACAGCTTCTATACAGTTAAGTGGACCCCGTTAATCTTTCGTCTCCGCCAAGAAACATGAAGATTATCGGGGTTTTTGCTTTTCTGGCTCAGCTAAAATGCTGTTAAACCAGTTCCCTGCCACCTTACGGCGTGGCCAACCAGTAAATCCTGCTTATCCGTAATCTACCACTTCAAACTCAGTTCAGTAAAGGCTTTACTCTAAAAGGCCTCGCTTTCTGAGCTCGTCCTCTATAAGTTTTTCAACAAACTGAGCCTGATTAACGCCTTCCCGTTTACACTCATTTATCATCAGATCTTTTAACGGGTTACGCACAAAAACCTTTATTTCTTTATGCGTTAGCCGTTTCCTGGCCACAGCGGCAAGCTGCTTTTCAGAATCCGTCATCCGTCTGACTTTTTTAGAGGAAGTAACCGTTTGATCACGCGGCATTAGCGCTACCTCCAGAATGAGATTTTCTGCAGGATAACACAGCTTTAAAAAAGTGGGTTTACATAATTTTGCCCAGCTATCCACTGGCGTCTGGACAGGATGAGCTTACGGAGTAAAGAATTTATTCTTTTAAAATGGTCGTGAATGGTCAGGATTTTCAATCCTGACCGTGAGGGACCGGCCAACCGCAGGGCGGCAGGCCGTTTGTTCATTCTGCTTTGCCGGTTACAAGCACGTTCATCAGCCCTAAATCTGAATACGCGTAGCGCAGCAGCTGCAGGCCGGCAAAGAACACTGCCGTGTTCAGAAAGGGCAGCAGCCACAGGCTCATGTTGTGCATGGCCATGCCGGCCAGCGGTGGCATGATAAGCGCGCTCACACCCGTGGCCACAAACACAGCAGTCAGGTTTCGTCCGCGAGCAAAGCGTCCTTTTTCACGTCTCACCAGCTGCGGGTGCAGCAGAAGGGTCACGGGCATCATCCCGGGGCGGCTTTTCATTTCCCGGATACGTGCCGTTTCGGCGTCCGTCAGGTTATGTATACCTGAAAAGTCCTGAATAAATGCCTCCACCACGCTCTGCACGACCTCACTGCAGCGGGGCTCGCCCCCCCCTTACTCCAGCGTCGAAGCAGCGCGCCTTTAGCCCTGAATTCAGGCAGCCAGGCCATCAGCATCATCAGGGAAACGGCCGCAGTGGCCGCAATCAGCAGTAATGTCATAGGGTCTACTCCAGCGTTTTTTGGGGTTTATGGCCAAACTCCGGCTCGGGTTCGCTGCGCTCATGGCGCATGACGTTTACTCCATCGTTCATCATCGTGGCGCGGTCTTCCCGCTCCGGCGACAGGTGATAGTCGCGGTAATCGAATGCCTCCTCTTCACGCAGCTCTTCCAGTGCCGCCGCAAGCGCAGCCTCGCGTTCGCTGTCCCTGTCATCCGGTGCGCTCCGCGCCTCATCGGGCATGACGGGTTCCGGCTCTTTCTCCTCCTGCTCCTGTGCCGCTTTAACGGCTTTCTCCAGCGCCTCGGCCTCGCGACGATCCAGCTCCTCACCCCCCGACTCTGCAGCTGCCGGCGCATTCCTGTCATCGTGACGCTCACTGTGTTCAGCCGCGAGCACCACCGGGCTGTCCGGGTTGTCCTTCATCAGCTGCAGCGCCTCAGCAATATCCGCGGCTTCCAGCACCTTTCCGTGCTTTTCCCCACGCTGCAGCACGATGCGGCTGCCGTCCGCTGCCCCTTCATAGTGAGCGGCAGAAAAATCCACTTCCCCGCTTGAGGGCGAAACGGGAACGTGCCAGTTGCCCCGCTGTCTTCCGTGCTCGTTAATAACCGGCCAGAGCATCTCCGGCGTTTTACCCGCCATAAACCGCGCATCCGCCGTCAGGTCCTGGTCAACCCGGTCCGCCAGTCGCGTCCCGGACACCGGCAGGCTTTTCTCCCATGCCTGCACCTCCCGTCCCGCACGCACGTCCTCCGCCCGCATCAGCACGTCGTGCACCGTCTGGCGCCGCCCGCTTTTGCTTTCAACCCGGTCGGCCCAGCCGGACAGGTTGTCGAAGTAGGTCTGAACGTGTTCTTTTGCCCTTGAGAGCTGCACATAGGTGCTGTCCAGGGCGGCCATCATTTTGCGCGCCCCCTCTTCCCCGAACAGGCCAATCAGGTATTTTACTGACGCGCCCTGCGAGCTGTAGGTGGTGACGCCGTAGCCGTAGTCCAGATGACGGTCGGCGTAACGCGCGGCCGGCTCAAATGACAGCTGACGGTCGCCGGTATCAAGCGTGATTTTTCCGTCCGCCGCAATGCCTGACACCACGGCCATGTCGCTGGCGCGCAGGTTGCGGTCGCGGTCGGTGGCCGTCAGGCGGATTTTTTCACCGGGGCTGATTTCCCTCGTCACCTCCTCAAATACCGCCACCTCTTCCTTGCGCAGTTCGGCAGGTCTGACCCAGCGGTCAGCGGCTCCGTCAAGCCCGGCCATGCGCACCACGCCGCTTTCTGCGTCTGTTTTGCCGATCCGGTAATACTGTTCGCCCCGCTTAACCACTTTCCCCTCCTGCTCTTCCCAGAACGCCTGCCGCCCGAGGTCGGCATTACTGTTATTAATGCGCATCAGCAGCGGCAGCGTGACACCGTCACCCAGCGTGCCCTGCTCCCGAAGGCGCGCATGCACCGCCTCATTTATGGCCTGGCGATCGGCATTGAGCTCCGTCACGATAAGCGTGTTGTCACGCGCCTCCGCCGTGCGCCCGCTGTAATCGTCCGCAATAAGGCCGATGAGGTCCGGGCCCGTTTTCTCATCCGGACCGGTCTCCTCTTTTTCCATTTTGCTGCCGTCCATCGTGCTGCTTTCCGGCACGTAGGCGCCCGGCTGGCGCGGCACGCTCTGCGGGCTGGTTTCGGCCGTTATCCGTACCGCCTCACGCACGTTGCCGGCAATAACGGCCTCCACGGCAGGCTTCAGCGCGGGGATCTGACGCACGATTTCCTTCATCACCGCGACATCGGCCGCGCTGCGTTCAAGCGCCAGTGCAAAGGGCGCACCGGACTCCAGCGATTTCAGCTGGTCCTGGTCACCGCTCAGAACGGCGCGGCCGCCGCCTTCGGCGATCACGTTCATCAGCGAGGCCATCTGGGCGTTGCCGTTCATGGACGATTCATCGATGACAAAGAGGGTGTTTCGGAAGTCACGCGCCTGCCCGGCGGCCTGCCACTGGCTGCTTTCGCTGAGAAAGCTGGCGATGGTCTGCGAAGGAATGCCCGCGTCGGAAAGTTCACTGACGGCGCGGTGCGTGGGTGCCAGGCCGCGAATTTCCGGGCCGTCCGCCACGGCTGCCAGCGCCGCCGCCACGGTGCGGTACTGCGTGGTTTTCCCCACCCCGGCGTAACCCTGGATGGCGGTGAAGCGGTCGCGCGTGGTCAGGATAAGGTTGCCCGCCCCGCGCTGCCCCTCCGTCAGGCCAGCCGCGTTCTCCTCACTCAGCCCCCCTGTCAGCAGCGGCTTCACGCTGTTTTTTCCTTCGGCGACGTGGCGCAGGATAGATACTTCGTTTTCAAAGTTTTCGCGCGAGATGTATCTGCCTGCCGCGCCCTGCTCCGCGCTGAGTTCAAAAATCTCGCCGCGCTGCACCAGGCGTGACAGCTCCTCCTGCGCACGATCGGGGGTTATGCTGCGGTCTGTACTGATAACGTTAGCCAGCACCCGGACCCCCGTGAACGTGACGTCCGTGCCGGCGGCTTTCTCAATGGCCAGGCGCATTACGCGCTCCGGCTGCGACATCCTGCGCGATTCCAGCTCGCGCAGCGCGTCGGTCAGGTCGCTTTCGCCCGAGAGCGACTTAATGCCCTGCGTCACGCTCACCACCGGGCGGTTTTCCTCCAGCCGGCGGCCGATGGTGACCTCGTCCAGCGGGGTGAAGGCGATGACATTTGAGCCGCTGCGGCGCAGCATGTTGACGGTCGCGTCGTTCACTTCTTTGCCCGCCAGCACCGCCACCACGCTGCCCTCCGTGCGCCGCGTGGCACCAAAGGACTCTGTATAGGCGTAATCGGCGTACAGCGGCGCGTTGCGGTCCAGCTTCACGCGCTCGCCTTTTGCGTTTTCCATCAGGATGACGTCCTTAAACAGCCAGCGTCCCTCTTTCACACCGGTGACGGTCAGCCGCTCGCCGCTGCCGGCACGGCTGCCGAGCTCAGCCGTGGCGCGCAGCTGCTCGCCCTCTCGCAGCTCCAGCTTTTTCTCCCGGAACAGCCGGTAATGGCTGTCAATGCTGCTGATGCTGATCCCATGTTTCTGGCCCTTTTCGTCCGACACCGTCAGCAGGTTGTGACGCTCGCTGACGCCGGTAATGGTAAAAACCGACTTCTGCCCCGGCCCCTCGTGCTGCTCCAGCACCATGCCCGCGCGGTACACGCTGCGGTCGTTGCGGTTGGTGGCGTCCAGCCACACCGGCACCCGTACCGTGGCCTCACCCAGTACCCGTCCGAGCTGGCCCTCATCGGTCAGGATTTCCCGGGTGCGGGCCGTGAGCTGGTCGCGCGTGCGCGCGTTGCCCGCCTGCAGCGATACCGGACGCCCCAGCGCCTTTTCCTGGGCGTAGTAGCGCGCCGCCACGCTGAGCCGGTCTTCTACCGTGTCCTTCTGCACCATCGTCACGCGTACGTTTTCGGTTTTCGGGGTGGCGGTGAACTGCTTCACGCCCGCGCTGCTCAGCACTTCGGACGCAAAGCCCGCCGTTCGCCTGGCGTGCGTGTCGGTCACAAGCGTGGTGCCCTCCTGCTGCGCGGCCGCTTTCAGCACGTCGTGCAGCCCGGAGGTATTAAACCGCTCAGCCTCCGCGACCAGCACCAGCGGACGTGCCGGCAGCTCAGCGGTTTTCATCTCCTCCGCCGTCATAAGCATCACACCGGGTTTATCCCCGAAGGTGGCCTGCTGGCGCTTTCGCGCAGCTCCGTCGGCCGCCACCACGATTAACGGACGTTTGTTTTCGCCGGCCATCGCCATGATGCTGCGGTTCAGATCGCTGATGAACTGCGTGCCGCCGCGCACATCGATGAGCGACACGGCACGATCGCCGTCAGCCACCTGCACCAGCACGCCCTTTTCTCCCGCCAGTGCCAGAAGCCCGCCGCGTTTCTCCGCAAGACCTGCGGCCAGCTGCGCCAGGCGCGCCTCGTCGCGGACGTGGGCTGCGGTGGTGAACAGCGTCTGGTTCTTGTCCACGGCGATCAGCTGACCGCGCCCGATGGCATTATCAATGGCACTGCGGGCCTGACCGTACACACCCGGCTCAACCGGGACGTGATTCAGCACGCTCGTCATCACGTCGTCGTAGGTCACGCGCACGCTTTTTGAGGACAGGCGATCAATCGCCTCGCGCACCGCACCGTCCAGCAAGGAAGGTGTGGCCACCTTTTTCTCTTCATTGGCGCTTTTTGCCTCCAGCGTCTGGCGGCGCGCCGCCACTTCCTGCCTGAACGTCTCCGCATCAAAACCGGTACCCTTCAGCACTGACTGCCAGTGTTCGCGCAGCGTTTCGGGATCTTCAAAATGTTTGGCCTGCCGGGAGTCGAGCGCAGCCATGCTCTTTTGCTTCGCCGTGGCGTTCTCGCCGACCAGATCGACTATCTCTTGGCGGCGCGAGGAAAACGGCTTTACCGGCACGCCGGTGATGTCCCATTCGCCGCGCGGGCCGGTGTCTTCCGTCTGGTAGCCCGCCGGCTCAATAATGGAACGGAAATGGCCGCGATAGAGCGCGCCGATGCTGACCTGCTCGTTCCACACCACGTCGGTAAAGCCCTGTTTGCCGTTGATATCGGTGGAAAGGGTTTTCCAGCCGTTTTCCGAGAGCGTGGCGTTGGCAATGACCGCGTGCGTGTGCATCGCCGGGTCCAGGTTGCGGCTGGTATCGTGCATGAAGGTGGCAATTACCAGATTGCCGGTTTTCTCCATTTCGGTGATGCCGTCGGTCATGGTGCGCGTGGTGGCCAGCTTCTCCACCTCGTCCAGCGTGCGCCGCACCGCCTCTTTATGGGCATCCACCAGGAAGGTATCGCCGGTTACCAGCGCCAGTACCGACGCGCTTTTGGGCGCCGAGAACGTCAGGTCATAGCCCGGGCGGTGTTTATTAATCCCGCCCTCCATGCGACGCATGTCAGTGCCGTCCGGCAGCTGACCTTCCAGCACCGCCACGAAAGTATCGCGGTTTACCGGGCCTTCCAGGCCCAGGTTTTCCGCACCGGTGCCGTACCACTCCGTGGACTGCTCGCCGAGAAAGTAATAGTTATCTTCACTGGTATAGTAGGCGCCGGCCTTGCCGGCGTTTTTGACTGAAGAGACTGACAGCATGATTCACCTCAGTTGCGGTCCAGACCAAAATCCGCGTGTTTATGTTTAACCACATCCATAACCTGCAGCGGCCGCTCAGTTTCGCGCTCTGAAACCGGTGCTGGCGCAGGGCTGTCGGCTGCAGGAGCACGTGTGGGATCAGCAACAGGCGGCGGTAAGGCGGTAACCCGGCCGCCCTTCTCGTCCGGCGCTGACTGCGCTGAGGCCGTTTCGGCGGCGTTTGTCGCGCTTTCAGCCGGCGCCGCTGCGCTCTGCGCTCCCGCTGCGGCCTGAGCGCTTTCGGCTCCCTGCTCGTCTGCAGCGGTTGCTGCCGCGTCGCCAAACAGCCTGCCCACAATCTGGCCCGCCTGGTCATCGCTGGTTTCGCCCGCCAGCGTCGCCTCGATGTCCGGGTCAAACACATCTTCCACATCGCGGGGAATACGCCCCTCAGCGATTTCGCGGTAGGCTCTCCAGGTTAGCTTCATGCGCACCACCGGCCACTCGCCCGGCAGAGTGATGTAGCACTCAAGGTCATTAAGGCTCTGCACGTCGGAATAGCTGACCAGGAACTCGTTCACCTCGTCTTTGGAGAACTGCACGCCGTCGCGAATGATGTCGATGCCGTAGCTGTACTGGTCCTTGAACTTCTTATGGCGCTGCTCGCCAATCTCCTTCTGTACCCAGTCCGCAATCGAGCCACTGGGCGCACGGTAAAAGACGCGGGTGTTCAGCAGGTCCCAGATCGATTTAGCCGCATTGGTACCGTACGTCTCTTCCAGCTGCGGGAAGTTCTGCAGGCCGGCGACGGTACAGCCGCCGAACTTACGGCCCTCGGCGCAGAACTCCGGCAGAATGGGCAGTTTGTGCAGGGACGGCAGCTCGTCCAGGAAGATCCAGATGCGACGATTGCGGTCGGCCTTCAGGCCGAGAATGCCGGACATGGTCATATAGAGCCACGCGCTCAGTAGCGGCTTCAGCGCATTGTGGTTCTGGCCGTCGCTGGAGATAAAAATCCACGGATTGACGCCGCTTGCGTCTTCGGTGTGCAGCCAGTCGCGGATGTTAAACGGACGGCGCCCGCCCTGATCGAGCCCCTGCAGGTAACGCAGCGAGCGAACGTAGGTGGTGAGAATGGTGCGGATGGTCATCGCGGTTTTCTCGATGCTGCCGTCCACCAGGTTCGCCGCGTCTGTGCCTTCCAGGAACTGGCGCAGGTCCGCCAGGCTGATGGACATCAGCTTTTTCAGCAGCTCACCGATGCTGCGGTTCTTTTCGCGAGCCATGCGCCGGGCGGTGGCCACAAACAGCGAACGGGCCGACAGCACCCAGAACGGATCACTGCTGCCGCTGCTGTCGGGCAACAGCGAGGTGGCGAAGTTTTCAAAGTCGCCCACCGTCCGGCACTCTTCCCAGAGGTCCCACGGTGCGCAGCGCGCATCGAACGGGTTGAGAATGAGATCTTTATCCTGACGGTAAAACGTCGGGATAAAGTTATTGCCTTTGTCGTACACGATGACGCGATCGCCGCGCTCGCGAAGCTGGCGCAGAAGGTCGTTAAGCGCGGTACTCTTGCCCGACCCGACGGTACCGTGCAGGCCAAAATTCTGCATCTCGGAGTCTTTCAGGATATGCAGACCGCAGATGCTGAGCGGGGACATCACGCCGGCCTTTCTGAGCAGACGATTCACGACAGCAGGACTTGTCGCGAGAATACGGCCGCCGGTAAGCTCGCTCTCGCGCTGTTTAGCACCTTTGTTGCCCAGAAACCAGGTGATGGCCATAATGGCGGCGACGAAGGAGAACGCCGCAATGCCCCAGCCGTAAAACGCCGTGTCCTTGACGTGCTGGCCCATGAGCACAAAGTACGGATCGTTCATCACCTGCAGCGCCGTGTGTTTAAACGCCACCACCTCGCCGTTTGGCCGCTCAAAGTGAAAGGTCCAGCCGGACTGAGAGGGTCTGCCGGAGAGCTTCGACAGCGGCATGATGAACCACTTAATCAGCCAGTAGGCGCTGCCGTGAATGAACTCCTGCAGCGTGAGCCGCAGGAGCATCCAAGAAAAGAATATCAGCACAGAAAAGAGCACAACCCAGTAGGAGGCGATATTCATGATCTGCACAAACATGCCGATCATGTATTTCATCACCTGGCCGCCCTGGGTGAAGTCGCGGGCGTTGAGGCTCATTGAAAATCCTTTATGTGGAAACAGTGGTAAACGTGCAGAGCTGCGGACAGGCGTATGCCAGGCAGGTAGCTGCGCGGGGTTTAATTACGGTGTGAACGTGCCCTGCTGGGCTGACGTGATATTCCGCCTCCTCCGCCAGACGCAGGGCGCGTCAGGCTGTGCGGCGGGCGGTCTCAGCGGTCTGAAACCTGAAACAGCGGCTGGTTAATCTGGTACTCGACAAACTGCTTTTCGGCGCCAGAAAGGGCGCGAAAATGCGCGGAAAAACGACGGATACAGTTCATCAGGTTAGTGGTATTGGTAAAAAACACCGGGCATACCGCGCGAACTTCCTGCAGCACGGGCTGAATGATCGACGTAAACGCATCGAGCTCCCCGGTTTCTTTCATGTCGCTTTCGATAAGCTCTTCATGCTCTGTAACCGGACACACCGTCACGCCCGGATAGGCGTAAAGCACACGCAGCGTGTCCGCGTAGTCGCGTACTTTGCAGTCAAAGGCGTCTTCCAGCGCCGGCAGGCGGTTGTTGCTTCTGGCAGGCGAAAGCAGCCGTTCAGGCTCCACGGTCGCGGCAGTATAGTATTCGGTCTGCTGCCGGATAATCCCGGCCGGGTCTGCGCGACGCCAGATAGCCGGTTCACGTACAGACGGCCTGTCGCCGGCATTCACGGTCAGGCGAGGCTGACAGGATGCGGGTATCCAGTTTTTCGTGAGGTCGGGAGCCTTATCCCGGAACGGCGTATTCCGGACGCCACTCCAGAGATGAATGACGTCCGTTGCCGCATCGTCTGCACCCACGATGTGCATATGTACCCGGTGCAAAGACACATCGCCCTGCACGAACCAGCGGGTAATTACGGTAATATCCGTTACGTAAGTGTCCGTATTCAGCAGAATGCCGTGAATGGCCTTACGGCCTTTTTTACGGCAGACATAATGCAGGCGCTTATTTGGCGACGGGAACCGAACGGTAATATCTCTTTCAGCCTGCAGATGCAAACCCAGCTCAGGAATTTCGACATCAATTAAATCAACAGAGATATTTGAGTAGTTAAGAAAAAAAGAGGGGGTCAGATGAATTAGCATTATCACCTCAAATCTTTAATTAAAGAAACATTGCCCGCCATTTTATGACGGGCCTAACGTGAAGATGGGCAATTATCGATTTAAATTATCTTTTGCGGCGCTTAAAACACCAAATAAACCAGCCAACTGAAAGCGGGATATATCAAAATTAAAAGCGAGTGCAATAATCACTGTGGATAACAGAGATATACCTGCTAATGCTATGATATTTAATATTGAAAAGACAGAAACCAACCCAGCCACAACTATGGCAGCAACCCAAACCAGATAGTAAACCTTTACTTTTTTGGTATAGATTCTCACTATCTCATACCTTTGCCCGGCGTCTTTAGGGAGCATGGAAAAAATCCGCCCATACCCACTCATAAATAAAGTAATAAATACCCAAAAAAATATTGATATTACCCCAACACCCTGCCAAACCGTCTTAATGTACACATCGGTGTATATACAAGCAATGTAAAAGCAGAAATATATCAACGCAGGTAATAGTCCACCCTTAATGCTTTGAAAAACACCTGGAACTACCGAATTTGACCTGGCAAGCTCTTCCGAGATTTGCCTCACCTCAAGTTTAATTTGATTATATGTGATACTCATACTCAAACCTCAATTTTAAATTAGTGACCATTGGTTACGGCTTTTTCTTTTGCTCATCAAGGAATTCTTTTGTCTTCTCATTTTTATTGAGCATATCATTAGCTTCTTTTGGGAGCCAATTCCCTTGAGCTTTATCAGCTGCAGTCTTTTCACGCTGATAATTTTGACCTGCTCGGCTAAATTCATCTTGTCTTTCATTTACTCCTGCCTGAGATTTAGCTTCACCTGAATTCAGTTCCGTCTGTGCTTGGCTCGCTCTTTTATTCACGGCTGCACTTTGGGCCTCAACTTCTCCGCTCACATCTGTACGAATGCTGTTCTTGGCCACACCCGCTTTAATGCTCTGGTTTGCGCTGTTATATCCGCTACCAAACTGCGTACCTGCTGTATTCGCCGGTGCGCCCATACCTTCTCCCGTACTTCCTGAGTTGCGCGCATAATCACCATCAATACGCCCCTGAAGCTTCTCAGCAAAGAACTCCTGAACCAGACCGTCACGCTGTTTCTGAACGTTTTCATCTGAAGTATTGGTAAGAATGGTTTCGGCATTACCTGGCGAACGCTGCATTGCCCACTGCACAAACTGCTGCGTGTAGTTGTCGCGCGCGCCTGCGCTGAGCGTTTCGGTCTCAGAGGCCATCTTCTGCAGCTCATGCGTATGTGACTGGCTGGCAGTGTACTGCGCATATTTGCTGTCAGAGGTAGTGATGCCAGAGGAAATCTGGTTCATCAGGCCGGACGCGTTGTTATCAACGTGCTGTCCATTGTAAGTCGTGCTGTAGTTACGCAGCACGTCCATACCCTGACTGAAGTCCTGCGATTCGCGTGCAGAAATGGTCTGGGAGTTGTCGTTTCCTTTTTGTCCTCCCTGAGTAGTCTGTGATGTTGAACCTGTTCGCCCCGTTGTCTCAACCCCAGCATGCACATCTGCTTTACCTGAAAAACCAGTTACGAGTTCAGCACCCTTTCCAAACAGATGCTTGCTGCTATCAACACCAGCCTGTACGCGCGCGCCACCATTAACAGCCAGATCGCGCGATTTGTTTTCAAGCTCAGAGTACGCCTCATTAAGGGAGATATGGTTACGGGTCGCATAGTCCTGCGCCACATTCTGCATTTTGTTCACACGCTCGGCATCGGTCACGCTTAAGCCGGTTGAAGCTGAGAGCGTTTTCGAGTCGCTGTTGCCGAACTGCTCATGGAACTGTTTGAGCTGCGAGCCGGTTTCCTGCACCGAGTGGTTGTAACCCTGCGCCGCCATTTCGGTCTGTGCCATGCTGTCACGCACCGAGCGCTGCGCTGCGCTTGCCAGATTGCGGTCAAGGTGCAGATCGACCGGCAGCCGGCTGGTTGCACCTGATGCGTCATACACCGTCTGCCCCTCCTGCGTCATGGTGCGCATCGCCCCGTTACCCAGCTGCATCGTGGTATTGCCCTCGCGGTATACACGGTTCAGGTCTGTTTTGTGCCCGTTAATGTTATCGAGCTGCACGTTACCCACGCTCATGTTGCCGGACGCCACCGCGCCGGAATCTGCGGCAGACGCGCTGCTGAGCGCGCTGCCCAGACTGGAGCTGAGACTCGCAAAGCCCTGGCCCAGCCCCGTGAAAAGACGGAATGCCAGGAACGGTATCGAGAGCATCAGCCAGCCTGCTATACCTGCCGTGGTGGTGCTGGTTTCCATCAGGCGGTTCATGTTGGACAGCGTCGGTCCCGTGGCGTGGAAGCTGTTCTGCGTGCTGTAGTTCACGGCAAAGTTAAAGATGGCGAACATCACCGGCCAGAGCATCAGGCTCCCCATAAAGTTCAGGTAGTTCTTGATAACCGACCAGGCAATTTCCCGCACGTACAGCGCCAGCACCATCACCGGGAAGATGCAGATGCAGAACAGCAGCAATACCGTATGCAGCTGCGGCAGCACCTCCGTTGCGATGGTGTAGCTCACCGCATGCGACAGCCTGAGCTTCATCAGCGACTGCTCGGAGGCAATGTCCACCATCGAGGCGGTGTCGTTCATGCCCTTCACGTAGCTGTTCAGCCCGCGCCGCAGGCCCGCGACGGCGATGTTCTGCATCATGATGGTCTGCGCAGACTTACTGCTGTCAAAAAAGTATTCGTAAGAACCCGCCAGCTGCTCGGCATAGACCGTCTGCGGCGCCCGGTTACCCGGCAGCATTCTGGCTGCATGATCCATAAAGGTTGCGCCGGTGTTGTTTCCCTGTGCCGTCAGCAGGGTTTTTAGTCGCGGTGCCGCCTCGCGGCACACCATGAATGTGGTGCCGGTACCATCACGCCAGTAGACGCCGCGCAGCGGGCTCGGGTTTTCAAATATCAGCGACGCGACGTCCTCTGACTCCATGACATCCTGCATGCTGTATTTTTGGTTCAGCATGATGTCCGGCACAACGCAATTTTTAGAAAACTCCCCCATATTGTAGGTGAGCACCGGGTCACGGCTCTGAACAGTAAAGCTGTCCTGCATCAGCTTGCTGGCGAACAGCATGCCGGTTTTGGTATAAGACCGCTCATCCGGGAAGTGAAAAATATCTTCATAGCCTGTCGTGAGCGTATAGCCCGCGCCGGTAACAAGATACAGCGGCATCGCCAGGCCTACCGGCACATTATCCACCCGCCCTATAGTATCCGGAGCGGTCAGATCGTTGACCACCACGGTGACCTTTGGCGTCAGCAACAGCGCGGTGACCAGCACGAACGTCATTCCCCACCCGAACATGGCGGTCATGTTATGCGTGCGCAGATAGGTCATTACGCAAAAAGCGATGCCCAGCATCTCCGCCACCCAGATTGTGCTGTGCCAGCCGCCGTTTTCCATCATGGTCGCCACGGCGTTAAGGCCCATCGTGATCATGCCACCGGAACTCACCACCCAGATATCAAGTGCCATCAGTTACTCCCGAATTGATAGTTCGACAGCACGCTGTCGGAGACGGATGAAGAAAGCTGCTGGCGCGTCTCGGACAGGCTGCGATCGTACTCAGCCAGTCCGTTCTGTTGCACCTGAATGCGCGCGACGCGCTGGCTCAGCTCGTTACGCACCTGACGCAGGTTCTCGCGAAAATGCTTGTTCTCTTCTTCGGTATCGAGCGTGCCGGCGGCGCCGCTGGCGGCCACGTCAATCAGCCCGTTGATATAGGACATCACCATGTCGGCCGCGATGTACTCCGCCAGGCTGCTGACCACGCTCTGATCCATGCCCACCGACGCCGAGTCGATGGTGTAACGCAGGATACGCACGCGGGTGCTGCTGATGAGCGCCTTCTCGCTTTCGGTCAGCGCCGTATCGCTGCGGGCCTTATCAAAAATGTCGTTAAGCATGTCACGCACCCGGCCGGTCATGCCTTCGTCTTCCGACAGGGTCAGATTCGCAATGGTTGGCGACAGACAGGTGGTGTTGTCGTTACAGCGGTAGATTTTCTCGGTTCCGCCGTTCAGCAGCGTGTTAAACATCGACTCGCTGCCCCCGCGCGGCTGCAGGAATGTCGGGTTACCGTTCGCGTCATAAATCACTGTGCCAACCATCGACATAATGAATTCCTTGAGTGCGCGGTCGTTGCTGAAGAACTGGTTCAGTTTTGTGAACGTTTCCCATGTCAGGTTGCGGTTACGCGGGATGCGCTTCTTCTCTTCGTCAGTCGCCTTGCTGAACACGCTGTTGGTTTCGCCACCGACACCGCAGCCCTGACGGGACGCCGCCCAGTCGGAAAACACATCGTGTTTGGTGCCGAGGTCCTGGCAGATTTGCGCGCTGGCCGCCTGCGTCTTTGGCCACAGGCCGCCGACGATGGACTGCGCGGCCTGACAGGTGGAAATATTCATGTTGTTGGTGTCCGCCGCAAGCTTCTGCAGGTAGTCCTTCACCGCCTTGCACTGCGGGCAGATGGTTTCGAGCCCGAGGTCAAAGGCGTAACCGGCAGCATTGCTGAGGATCTGCTTGCCCATGATTTTGATGCTGTCGCTGTTGATGAAGCTGAACGAGCCCAGATAGGCGTCGATGCCGCCGCAGCCCGACTTGATGTCCGGGAGCGTCACCGAAATCAGCTGAATATTGCGCACCGGCGTACGAATAAACAGGTTGCCACCGGTAAGGTAGCCCGCCGACTGCCCCTGCCACGCGGCCGCCTGCGTGTAGTTGCCTCCGCCGCCGCCCATCTCGTTAAAGAACTTGTTGATGTCGTTCTGCACGTCCGCACTCGCCGCAGCGGAGAACAGCAGACCGGCCACGATGCCGGCATTCAGCGTAAATTTGTTCATCACAGCACCCCCAGACGCACGGCCAGCGCAAAGGATTCATCCAGGCGCTGCTTCAGCGCATCCTCACCCATTTCCCCCTGTGACAGCGGGATGGTCACCAGCGACTGCGTGTTGATAATGAAGTCGGTGGGGGTTGCCTGTGGCAGTTCGGCGAAGAAGTCCTTCAGAATAGCGTCGTTTACCGGCATAACGTTCGGGAACACCGCGTCGCCCTTGCCGTCAAAGCTGTAGACGAACACGCCGATGCCGGTCTGCTCAGACACTGACTTCAGGGTCGGGTTGAAACGGTGGCAGTAGGGGCAGTCAGATCGGACAAAATGCACGATCTGCCAGTGCCCCACATCCACACGGCGACCGTCGCTCAGGTGATACCACACCGGCTTCGTGGGCGCTTGCTGCTGCGCGCCCTGCGCCTTATTTGCAGACGCCTCTCTTTGTGGCTGCCTTTCCGCCGGCGCGTCCGCGCCCTCTTTCGCCTGCTCCAGGCGGGCAATGTCGTCAATCGTGCTGGCCGTCGCCAGTACCGGCGTAAACATCAGCAGTACGGCAAAGAGTTTCGAAATCATGGTTCAGTCCTCGGGCTGGAAATCGGTAACGATGTTGAGCATGCGCCTGGCCAGGTCATCCTGGGTGATGAAACCGTACGCCAGCGGCTGGTATTTCTTCGTGCGCGGCTCGACCAGGTAAATGGCCGGGAAGTGTTCGATCTTCATCTTCTCCGCCTGCCCGTTGTTCTGCCGGGTATCCGGCAGGTCGGGGCTCGCGCGCCCGTCGACGGTGACGGGGATAACGGTCAGGCCGTACTGCTCGCTGAACTCCTTCACCACCCCGCCGAGCCGGTTATCCAGTGGCTCGTTGCCGCGGTAGAAGAAAAACACGCCGTAGCGCTGGTTCACGTAGCGGATGGCCGCCTGCTGCTTCTGACGCTGCTCGGTGTACTGGATGTTGGCGGTGCCGTTGTAAAAAGGGTGCTTCAGGCTGTAGTCGAGCTCCGGGTTGTCCAGCAGTACCTTCTCCCAGCGCGAGGCGAACATGCTGGCCTGATTCACCATCCAGTCCTGCACGATTTTGTAACGCCGGATGTTCTCGGTGGAGGGGTGCAGCATCGCCTCGTTCATCAGGTTGTCGCGAAACGCCTGCAGGCGCTTCATCTTCTGCGTGGGCGTCTCCTGCGGCGGCGCGGGGGGCGGCGCGGGCGACTGCTCGTCCTCATCCTTCTTTACCGGCTCGTTGTACCAGTACCAGCCGACGGCCGGGTCGTAGTGGTAGCCGTCGGGCTTTTTTTCCTCTGCTGCGTGCAGCGGAAGTACCGCAAGCAGCAGCGTCAGGCCGATAAGTTTTCTCACGCTTAGTCTCCTGATTTGAGGCTGTTCCGGATGTCAGAGGTAATACGCTGGTTCAGTGCATCCTGATCGGGCAGTTTGATGTTGCTGTTGAGATCGTCGTAAAAATCGCTGAAATCGATGTGGTCAAACTTAATGCCCTGCAGCTCAGCCACTTTTATTCCCCGGCAGTCCGGGCTTTCACCAGAACCGAAGCTGATACCCAGCTGGTCACGGCGCCCCTGCTCCTGCACAATGCGGGCGAGCTTGCTGTCGAAGACGCAGTAGCCCTCTTTCTTCTGCAGGCAGACCCCGAGCACCTTTTTCGAGCAGTAAGAGCCAACCTTCACGACCAGCTTTTTCTCCTTGCCGGTACCAATCTCTTTTTCCTCGGTATTGCAGTGCGCAAGTCCCACGTCCTGACCCCAGCCCCCGCTTTTGCAGCAGTTACTGAAGCCGGCCGCGCTCTTGCGACATGCCATTGCCTTGCCCGTAAAGGCCGTCACCGAATTGGGGTCCATGCCCGCGAAGTCTTTACCTGCCGCTGCGAGCGCAGCCAGCTGAGACACGGCGGCTTCAAAGTTCTGGTTCTGGCCCGCCTGCATCGCCGAGCAGCTGCCGTCCGAGCAGTAAAACTCCGAGCCGCAGATGTAGCCGGTGCTCTTTACGGTGTGTGCGCACTGGTAAGTCAGTTTGCTGTAAACACAAAGATTGCCGATTTTTTGGGTACAGGTGCGTGTACCCTCACTGCAGTTCGGATCGTTGATGTACGCCTGACAGGTGTTGGTGTCGTCTTCAAAAATGTTCCACTGCGTGGTGTAGCCCCAGCAGTCGCTGTAAAGACTGTAGGCCTTGCCGCCGACGGTCACAGAGCGGGTGCCGCCCGGGTCGCTGCAGACCTCACTCATCTTCACGGCATCCCCCATATCTGCCGGGCAGCTGCTGGTCCACTGAAGCGTCGGTACAACCGTATCCCTGACAGCCTCCATCGGCAGGGTAATGCGCAGAACAATCCAGCCCTTTGTTATCAGCTGTATCATTCCCTCCCGGCCCTCATCGTAATGCCCGTCGGTGTTGTAGCGTATCCGCATGCTGATAACCTGACCTGCCTCGACCTGCTGAGAGGTGATGCTGAAGGTGCCGGAATTGTTAATCTTTGTGCGGACCGTTTTTCCCATGACCTGGAAAGAATAATCAAGGCGATCGCCGTGCCAGCTACTGCTTCTCGGATATAACAGTTCCCATGTCCCGCTGCTCACGGTGCCGCTTTCCGGTACTGTGACGTCGTACTGCACCCAGCCATCACTCATCCGTTTACCGGTTACGCTGCCGGCATTCAGCACCAGTTTCGTGCTGTACGTCTCGCGTGACCCCGTTGTCACGATGGTTGCCTTACGTGTACAGGCCTGTGTCAGGTTATTGGCCATTTCACAACGGTGTGTGGTGTACGTGGTTTTGTTCAGCTCCTGGGCCACGCACTGGCTGCCGTTCACGCCGGTAATGGCATTGGCGTTTTCCCGGATTTCGTCGCTGTACTTCATCATGTCGGAGTCATAGCTGAGCGTGTCCGCCGGGTTGTTCACATAGGATTCGCGCGCGGTTTGTCCGAGGTCGGACTCACTCAGTTCCGTCTGTCCCTTCACGTCGATGTTTGTGGACGTCTGTGTCGGGTCGCCGTACAGGGCGCGCTGCGGCGCGTCTGCGCTGTAATTCTCGAAATAACTGTTCGGGTTGGCGCTGGTTGTGCCGTCAGCGGCTCTGCCGGCGTTGATGCCTTCCTGATTTGAGGCATCCATCGACGCCGCCAGTGCGCCGGCAGACAGGCAGGTCAGCAGCAGGCCCTGCAGCAGGGTGCGGGTTGCTTTTTTCATCTGGATTTCCGGTAATGGGGTGAAAACGGCCCGCCGCAGCGGGCAGTGGGATCAGTCAGGACTTGTTACGACAATCACCGCGTTCATTGATCATGCCCAGCGCCTGGTTCAGCGCCACGTTGCCGTACACGATGTCGAAGTGTTCGCCGCACTTCTTCACCAGCGCCGGGACCTGCTTCACGCCGTAGCGGTCAAAGCGAACCGGGTCAATCTGCACGCCACGAACCCGGTAGGTGGTGACCATGTACATCATGTACTTCGCGGTCTGCTCCATGCTGTCGCCGACCAGTCCCCGGAAGTACACCGGGATGTCCCGCGCTTCGGCCGCCTTCATCAGGATGGCCAGCTCTTTTTCCGGCACCGAGGCGGACAGGAAGTAGGCCGTCTCGTTTTCCGTGCTACCGACCTGTGTGCCCTGCGGCGCGTCTTCGGCCCGTGTGGCCAGCGCCGCCGTAAGACCGGCGACAAGCAGCAGCGTGTTGCGTGTTTTCCTCATATGTCCTCGCTTAAAGCACGACGCAGTTGCGCTTTTTCCAGATGAGATAGCCGTAGTTCTTTTTGCTGTTCGGCATTTCCTTGCCGGTCTGCCACAGCATCACGTTGCGCCCGAACGGATGACACGCCGCCACGTCCGGGATGGTGTTCACCATCTGATAGCGGTAGCGGCTTTTCGGCATGATCGCAGACGGGTACTCGTAGCAGACGGCCGTGTTATAGGGCACGGTATCGAGGATGAGTCCCTCACGGTGCAGCTTGAAATCCATGCGCTCAGAGAGCAGCGCCCCGCTGTTAAGCCCGCTGGACTCGTTCACAATGTTGCCGGTAAACGGGTACATTGAGCCGTGCGAGCCGGCACACCAGAACAGCGCATCAATTGGCTTGCTCACCCCGGCCGCCACCGCGTCCGCCGCGCAGGCCATCTGCGCAATCGGGTTGGCAAACAGCATTACCTCCGGGTTCAGAAACAGCGCCAGGTTGTCATTCTGCCAGGTCGGGTCCAGCTCCGAGAGGTAGCCGATGTCATACTCCCCGCCCTGCATACACATCTCAGAGGTAATGATGTTGAGCCAGGAGATCAGCGGGTACTTGTACCAGTGAACGTGATAGAACGTGCCCGGGTGCTCATTCGCCGTTTTCGTGCCGGTGCCTGTGCCGGTGTTCGGGATATTGATGTTAAAGCCGCCCATGTTCACCATGCAGCCCGGCGAGCGCGTCACGTCCGTCATCGCAAACGGCTCCCAGAAACCAATCGCGATGCCCGGACGCTCAAAAACGGGTGGCGGTGCCGGGCAGAACTGAATGGGCGATGACGGGTTTTCGGTATCCGGCAGCGACCCGGCTGACACCTGCACGCTGCCGATACTCATCGGGAACAGACACTCCCAGCACACGTCGGTGATGGGGTTAACCCAGCGCCCGTCACAGGTCAGGGAGGTATTGCCGCTGCTGTCAGCGGCCTGTGCCGGCTGGCAGCCCCACACCGCGAGCGCCAGTAAAAGCGTGCGCCAGACCATGTCAGCCCCCTGCGCCGCGCGCTTTTTCCACTGCCGCCTGCAGCGCCTGCAGGTCAGTCGCCCCCGGGATAACGCTGATATTCTCAGCGGTGGCACCCTTCACCGGCATCACGAAGAAAGCGGGCGTGCCCTGAATGCCGAGGCGTTTTGCAAGCGCGTTATTTTTCTCCAGCGCGGCGCCCATTGCCTCAACCTCTTCTTTCGGCGTGGCGGTCACGCCTGCCTTCACCGCCGCCTGGCGGATATCCTCATCCAGCAGCTTCCCTTCGTTGTGGCCGGTGGCATAGAGCGCGGCATGGTAGCGGTGGTACGCGTCGGCGCCGCCGTCTTTATAAACGGACAGGCCAACTTTCGCTGCCTGCACCGAGGCGGGCCAGCGGCTGCCAAAAATCGGCCACTCCTTATAGATGAAACGCACGTCCGGGTTCTGGCGGATGAACTGCTCCACGGTCGGGGCGACCTTCGCACAGTAGATGCACTGGTAGTCAAAGAACTGAATGACCGCGACATCGCCCTTCGGGTGCAGCACCGGCGAGGTGGGGTCATTCAGCAGGGCGTCCTGATTTTCCAGCGCCGCGCCGGCGGCGGCGGTCATCTGTTTTTCCTGCGACTGTGCCTGCAACTTCTGGCTCATTTCGATCAGGATTTCCGGGTGCGCGCGCAGGTAGTCTGCCGCGACCTCACCAATCTGCTGCTTCTGCGCGTCGCTGAAAGTGCTGGCTGCACCTGCAGCGGCGATCCCGGCAGTGTCAGCGGTGGCGTAGCCGGCCAGGCTCAGCATCAGGGCGGCGGCGAGGATGTGCTTTTTCATGTCTGGCTCCGTTAGCGGTCGGGAAGACCGAATTCTGTAATAAGGAAGAGTTTTTGCCCCGGTGCCTGCTTCACTTCCGCAGGTACCTGCGTGATGCCGAATTTTTTCGTGATACTGCCGGTCTGGTCGAAGTACACCCGGCTGCCGAGCGCTTCAGCGCTGTCGCGCACGTTGCCGTTGACCAGGATGATGCGAGAAGTCGTCGTGTGCGGCACCTGCTGCTTCATCCAGGTAATCTGCCGGTCGTCGTCGGCGTCGATGAAATACAGCGTCTCGTCAAACACCGGGATGACATCAAAGGGGTTCACCTTCTGCCCCTTATGCGCGAACACCACGCCGTTGTGGTCGGCGATGTCGCGCTGCACCGTGAACGACGGGTCAAACAGGCGGCTGTGCGTCTCGCGCCCGGTGGTGAGTCCCGGCACCGGTGGCGGGCGCATCGCCTCGTCTTCAGCCTTTTGCTGCATCTCCCGCTCGATGTCGGCCTGCGACCGGCCCTCAAAGTGCTGCTTCAGGTTGTCTTTCAGGACGGCAATCAGGTTGCGCTCGCGGATGTCCCAGGTATCGCCGTACGTGCCGAGCTCAGCCGCGCCCGCGTGCAGGCTCAGCGTGGCGAGCAGCGCGCCGGCGGCAATGCGCGCCAGCGGAGTTGCATGTTTCATCGGGGGGCTCCCGGTTGAGGTGATCGGGCAGGGTTATTGCTGCGGCGTCGCTTTCATCAGCTCAGCCAGGCGCGCCTGAATCTCCGGCGTGGCGTCCGGCAGGCCGGTAACGACAGCCGGGCTCACCAGAATGGCCGCGCCGCGTTCAGTGGCGTATTCCGCCGTTGCGGTGGTGACGCTGCGGTCAAAGCGCCTCAGCAGCGCCCTTCGCTGTTCGTCGGTGAGGTCCAGCTTCGCGCTCTGGCGGATCAGCGCATTGGTCGTGCCCTTCATGTCGAACGTAACCAGCGTGGGCGGCTTCAGCCAGAAAAACCAGGCGGCCGCGCACGCCCCCACGCTCAGCACAACCGACAGGCTGCAGCCCGCCACAAGGTGTTTTGTATTCAAAGTTGCATCTCCCGCAGCATGTTGATGATGTCGCGCTTGTGCGCATCGTTCTCGGCCATCTCAAACAGGATGTCCTTGATGTCCGCCCCCTCGCGCAGTCGTTTTTCGCGGTAGGTAAAGTCTTCACCTTTCGAGGAAAACAGTCCGTCGCTCAGCGGATCGAGAATGAGGCGGTGGAAGCTGGAAAATTCCCCGACGCTCAGCAGAAACGAGCTGTAGCGCGCCTTTTTCGCCGGCGGAAACTTGCGGATCATTTCCCACTCCAGCTCGTTAAACGCATGCGGCTCCTCCTTCTGGAAGGTGGTGAACGACTTGGCGTCCTGCATACAGGTGAACTTGAACGAGCTGTTGTCATAGGCCGCAAGCGCCGCCGTGGACAGGTTTTTATCGCGTATCGCCTGCGTGACCGTACCGTATGAGCCGTTGTGGCGGCGGGCGGTGCGGTAGCCCTCCTCGATAAAGTCCTTGATTTTGGTACTGGACCCGCCGAGCAGTTTCCACCCCTCGTCGATGATGTTCATCTTGCGCATGCTGCGCGGCGTGGTGTACATCATGTTCTCGTTCCAGATCATGATGCTGAACAGCACCGCTGACAGCAGGTCCTGCTGCTTGCGCAGGTCACCCAGCTCGGTGACCACGAACTGCAGGTCAGGCTTCAGCGTTGGCTCGGATGAGTTGAAGAACCTGCCGTAGATCCCTCTGGTGCTGTACTTACTGAGCAGCGTGGTGATTTCGTCAATGCGCCCGCCAATCAGCGAAGAGTGTTCGCGGGTGATGGCCGCCTGCCTCGTCTTCAGGTAGTCAATGACGTGATCGATGCGCATGTCCTGCTGATACGTCGGCCATGATTCGGTAATGGCCTCCAGGATCATGGATTCATGTACCTCATCCAGCAGGCCGTTGGGGCTTGCCAGAATGCACAGCTGGTCGCGGATGCGCTCGGCGGCAAGCGTAATGTCGGTGACGTTCGCAAACGGGTTAAAACGCAGGTTTTCGCCGTTAATATAGGTGCCGCCGAGGCTGCTGCAGGCGGCTTTATAGGAGTCACCGATATCCTGCACCGCCACCGTACCGCCCTTGTCCAGCACTGAACGCGCGATGGAGTTGGCCAGCACCGATTTGCCCGCGCCCGAGGTACCGGACATAAACCAGTTGAAGTTAGTGTTCGGCAGGCTCTCGTCAAACACGTCGATAAACGCGACCTGGTTGCGATAGCTCGGAATAAGAATGCCCGAGGCGCACAGCTTGTTATCCCCGATAACCGGCATCAGGTTCACCGCATGAAACGACTCCGATCGCTGTATGCCGCCGGTCTTGCGGCAGTCGTCGCGCAGCTTCTTGTTCACCATCGCAAACGGCAGCGTGGCCAGCAGGTTGCGCAGCTGCATAAAATCGGCGCGCACGAAGCGCAGCCCCTGCGCGGCGAAGGCGTTGCGCGTTTTTTCGGTGTAGCGCGACGTCAGATCGTCGTCATCCGGGCAGAACAGCGTGATACCGTAGAAGTAGCTGGTCAGTGAGGTCTGGTTCGACAGCAGCCGCGCACGGGCATCTTTCCACTCGGCGTGCTGACGCGTGGTGGACGGGATGTACTTGGCGTAACTGGTGTTCACGCGCGAGTCCAGCGCCAGAAAGCGGCTGTTCGCCTCGCCCTGGCTTTTCATCTGCTCCTCGGTGGTCAGCACCATCGTGCAGATAAACGGGCAGGGTATGCCGTTGGTTGGCGACATCAGGTCCTGAATGATGTTGCCGTTCTGCCAGAGGTAATGCTCCTGCGGGTTGCGGTCCAGGTTAAGGTTCACCATGCGCGCCGCAAACGGTCTGTTTTTCGCATCACTGCCCTCGATGCGGATATGTGAGGGCTTTACCCGCCAGGACGTGGTGCGGTCCACGAACTGGGTGCTGAGGTCGGCCGCCGGATCATACTCGCAGTCATAACGATCAAGCCGCGCCGGGTCGTGGTTGAAGAACTCGCGCAGCACGCTGCTGAACTCCGCCACGCCGATAGCCGACGACCACAGGTCGGCGGCGTTGAGCGCGTTCAGCAGGTTACGTCGCACGTCGCGCACGCGGATCATATCGGTTTCGGTCAGGTGCTTCACCGGCATCGCCCAGATAAAAAACAGACGGTAGTCGCGAAGGGTCAGCGGATGATCCAGGCCGTTGCTGTAGGTATAGCGCGCGCCGTTCAGGAAAAAGCGGGCGGTGACGTCGTTGCACTCGTCCGCCCGGTGTCCCTTCCAGGCAAAATTTTTCAGGCCCTGCTCGACCTGCTCTTTCACTGCCCGGGTGGAGACCAGCATGACCTGCAGCGGAATATCGCGCGGGGCCACGTCGCGAAGCAGGTACTCCAGGCTTTCCGCCAGCTTCTCGTTGGCGCCGATCAGCGGCTGTGATTCCACCACAAAGCCCACCGACTCCTTGTTCACCCAGATCTGACTTTCGCTGTCGTAATCTTTATAGGGCAGCAGGTCGCGGATGTGCGGGTAGTCCATGTCCTGCAGCTTCTGGCGCGTTTCGTTCGTGGTGTCGCGCTCCCCCAGAATCCCCGCCACCGTCTCCACCACGTTCAGCGGGTCAAAGCGGAAGCCTTTCAGAAATTTCATGCAGACCTCACATCAGAATGCCGCTCCAGTCACCGTGACTGGAGACGCTGTAAATGACCTCGCCCATGTGGACGTTGTTGTCAGGTGAGACGTAGGGTGCTATCCAGATGCGCGCCACGCCGTCAGGGCGGCGGAACGCAGCGGCAGGTTCAGGAAAGCAGTGCGCTGCGCTGCAGTACGCGGTCTGATCCGTGGTGGTGCGCAGCACGCCGTTTTCACGCGTAAACGGGCGGACCCCGCCGGTTGATGCCAGACGCACCGGAATGCCGTCATTCAGGCCGCTGCGGCGTGCCTGCGCGTCGGTCTGCGGGTCCAGACGAATGGTGCCGGTATCAATCAGGCGGTAGTCATCCAGGCGGATGCCTGCGCCGGTGAAGCCGTTCGGCGCAGTAGCTGCGGGCGCGTTCCCGCTGCTGCCCGCAGACATATCGTCGGCCTGCGACATCCAGACGCCGGAGTCTTTAGCGGGCTTGTCAAATTCAAAGTCTTCGTTCATGCCCGCGCAGCCGCTCAGCATGATGGCCAGCGCGCTGACCATAAAAGGATTCGCTTTAGTCATGGTGTTCTCCATCAGCGCTGTCAGGTGAAAGCGCATCAATTTCGGTAAAGTCGATAAAGAGATCGCCGTTTTTGCCGCTGGTCCCGAGCCGGGACAGCATGTTCATCGCGAAGGTGTCGCCGGGAGCCACCTCCAGCAGGCGGCGCAGCGTTTCCCCGAACAGCGTGACGTAGCCGTCGTCCGGGATGAGGCCGGGTTTGCAGTAGAGCTTTTTGACGCCAAATCCCAGCGCCTGCAGCCCCGGAATGCGGGCATCGGCGTCGCGTCCGAAGCAGTTAATCGTCCGTTCGGTAAAGACCATCCAGCCGCAGTGCTCTGCGTGACGAAGCCGGATTTTCCTGTCCGTCATTGCGCCACACCCTGCGGAGTCATGTTCCTCGCCTGCCCGCCGTTTGTCGGGGTCACAAAGTCATTCATGTTCAGGCGCGTCGCGTCACCGAGCTTGCCCACCAGGTCCGGCGGCAGGCCGCTGTTGCCCTGCTCGCGCGTTTGCGTGTCCTGCTGCTGGCCGCCGGCGCGCTGCTGCTCCTTCGCCAGCTTCGCGGCCTCTTCATCCTCAATAAACTTCGCGCGGAAGCCCTCGATAAACACCACCTCCACGCGGTTCGCCGCGCCAATCGGGATAATCGGGTGATACTGCTCGGCGCGCTCGATGTAGTAGTCGGCCAGCTTGTCCGCTGCCTTGCCCACGCCGCCACCAATTGCCCCGCGCGCCACGTCCCCGCCGCTCACCGTGCTGGTTGCGCCAATGCCGGTGACCGTCTGGCCGACCTGCGAGGCGCTCTGCCCCAGCCCGCCCAGCGCACCGGCGGTAAACGCCAGACCCAGAATCTTGCCGTTGCGCATTACCGGCACGCCCTTGATGCCGTTCTTGCCGTAGAAGGCGACGTGTCCCTTCACGGCCTGGTCGATGTGCTTGCCGTCAATGATGCAGGAGAGGCGCTGCAGCTGAACGATGGCGCGTTCGCTGGAGATGTCGCCGTAGGCCGCTGCCGTCACAAAGCAGTTATCCAGCTGCACCATTTTGTTGTTGCCCGGCATGTGCGCCCTGCCCTTGAGCTTGAACTGCATCGGCACCAGGTTGTTCTCACCGCGCACCGAAGCGTTGGCGTCGGCCCCTTCAATGATGATGGCATCAGAGAACGTACCGGTCGGCACCCAGAACGAGGCGTCTTTGGTTTTTGGCTCAAACTGCGAATAATCGAACGTCTGGTTGTCGATCTGCCCGGTCTGCACCGGCGCGGGCGCAAACGAGTATTCCGTGCGCGGCGGCGTGTAGCCCGCGCCCTGCTGCGCCCCCTGCTGCGCGCCCTGTTGTGCCTGCTGACCGGCAGGCGCCTGCTTTTGCTGGTTCTGCTGATTTTTCAGCTGTTCCATCAGGTCGCTCACGTTCTGCTGCAGCGATTTGTTGTTGTTCATCACATCCGACATCTGGTCTTTCAGTGATTTGAAGTCTTTCTGCATAGCGGAAAGCTGCTCGCGCGCCTCCTTCTCGCGGTTCTGCGCGGTGACCAGCAGCGAGCCCTGTGCGGAACCGTCAAAGGCATTCACCACGCCCCCGCCGGTCAGGTCCGGCTCGGCGGTGGCCCTGTCCGGTTTTTCCTCTTTACCACCGGTGTGCCCGGCCGCGCCCCGGTTAGCCAGATAGAGCCCGCCGATGATCACAGCAGCGGCGGCCAGAATGATGCCAAACAGCCGGCGCTGCTTGCTGCGGACCAGCGTATTAAGGTTCATCCGGGCCTCCTTTCGTGCGGAACACGGTGATCACCGAGACCTTTGCCCCCGGCTCCAGCACGTCGAGCTGCGGATGAAACGCCACTGCCATGACGCCCGGGCTCCAGAAGTAGCGTTCGCTCAGACGAATACGCTGTGAGGAAAGGCTGGTAATGTCGGTGCGCACGATGCGCACCCGGTCGCCCTGCCACGCGGTGACCGGACGCAGCGAAAAGGCGCTTTCCACCGCTCCGCTCACCGGTACGTCGGTGTTTTTACTGAACACGTAGCCTGCCGGCTTCCGGTTGGTGATGAAGCGCCCGACCAGCCCGCTGATGAGCGCGCTGTAGGTGTCCTGCTTCTGTTCATACTCCCGCGCCTCTTCCGTACCCTTCACGTCGCGGTTATCCACCGTCAGGCTTAAGCCCGCACGTTTGCCCGGCGTCGCCTGTACCGAGAAGGCAAAACCGGACGCGGTCTGCACGAACATGGTGAACGGCTTGTCGGTCACGGTAGAGAACACAATCGCGCCTTCCGGCGTGGGTGATTTGGCGCTCAGCACCCCCTGCGCCGCCTGCACGCTGAGGATACGGTCGTCATTAACGCGCAGGTAGTTCGGGTTGGTATTGCTCACGGCCGCGTTCACGCGGGCGCCGGGATTAAGCGTCAGCTGTTCGGCGTGGGCGCCGAAGACGGTCAGCAGCGCCACGGCGCTGATTAGCAGGGATTTACGCATCAGGAACCTCCAGGAAAGCGCTCCAGCAGAGACGGTTGTTGCGGGTGTCAGTGCGCAGGCGGTAGTGCTTCTTCACCGGCTTACCGTCATGCAGCCCATAGCTCAGCTGCAGATCGCCGGTAACATCCACGATGCCCCTGTCCGGCCAGACGCTGACGTCTTTGGGATAGAACACCGAGCCGCCGCTGTTGCCTTTCACGCGTGAGGCTTCATCAGCCAGCACACCTTTGAGTGATTTCTCCGCGCCGTCGCAGGCACCTGCCAGCAGCATTTCGTGGCTGGCTTCTGCATTTTTGTCGGAGATATTGAGGCGCAGGTTCAGCCACGCCAGCGCCATCAGGCGCAGGTAGCGGGCATCGCCGCGCTCGCCGGTAAAGCTGAACGGAGTGTCTGCGCCGTAAGGAACGATGATGGTCTGACGGTTATTGAGAAGCTGATTCATCAGCGCGCGGTTATCACTGTAAAGGCGCCAGCAGAGTATGAGCGCGAGGATTGCGATAACGAGCAGCACCAGAATAGCCACGGCCATATTGCGGTTTCCCGCCGAACGCAGCTTTAATTCCATGTTGTCTCCGGAGGGGGTCAGGCGACCCAGTGCCGTTTGTAGCTGTCTGGCAGGATGCTGATAAAGAAGCGCATCACTGAGGTGGGCAGGCACCAGTACGCAAGGTTGAGAAGATACTGAGAACCGCGGCCTTTCTTGAGATGACGAATTCCGACCACGGCAGCCAGGAGCGTGGGGCCGAAAATCCACATGTTGAGAAAAACTGCCAGCAGCGCCAGCGGCACATACAGGCAGAACTCATCAGGTGGCAGCCCCACGAAGCGCCTTTGCTCGGAAAACGTAGCCGCATAGGTATACCGGTCACGTTTTTCCATAAGCAGTCGTTAAGAAGGGATCACGTTAAAGGCGACGTTAACGAAAACCAGCAGCGCGGCGATGCTACCGAACAGCGCCAAGTTTTTGGTTTTGATGTAGGTGAACGCGATGAATGCAATTTCCAGAATATAAAGGATGTAAACGACAGCTGAATTACTACCAAAGGTATCGTTAACATCAGTTTTGGCCCCGGCGAAGTAGTCTACGGCGTGGGCGGGCATGGCAGAAACAGCCAAGATCGCCAGTGCAGAGAACAACGCAGTCTTGTTCACTTTTTTCCACGCTACCGCCCCTGCCTTGCGGCAGTAATTTACACACGAAGAGAGAGTGCCCTTCATAGGATTTTTCCTCAGTTAGAGATATAATGATGAGTTGGTTAAACTATCTTTTGTTGCTGTCGGTATTACCTTAAGTCAAATTACTGTTGTGCCGGTTACGCCTCCTTTACATATCTGTGGTATCGCAGCAGAAACTTACGTTTTCCTGACGGGTTGACGTTTTTTTACGCTTCCGGATCGCATGCTTCAATTTAAGTTATTGGTCTTACTGATCAATTTCATTTATCGTGATGGTGAGAATTTTCGCTTGTCTCACTAACTGGCTGAATGGAAAAGAAAAATTATGGCTGACACTGCCGACCTGGTTGTTCTTGTCGCCGATCCGGCGGGCTTTGCGGCTGAATTTTTTAGGATAAATCATGAGGTACCCTTAACTGTCCTGCTTAATGAAGCCCTGTTTCATTACAGGCGCGACCCCGGCTGGTTTGAAGTCATCGTCAGAGACAACCGCTACTATGCCTGCCAGCTCGTCACGATTCCCCTGCTCGTATTTATTAAAAAACGCGTTCCCGCCAGGCAACTACAGGCAGCTGCGGAACGAACGCTCGCGCAACTGAGCATGTATTCAGATACCGCTGATCCGGACGCCTGGATAATGATAAATGCGAATTTTTTCTCCCCCCTTCCCCGTCCCTGCGTAAACCTCTGGCAGGCTCGTAAATTAAAGAACAGCCTGGAAAAGGCGATATTTACCGATGCGGGTGAATACGCCGGACCGGAAAAAAAGCCTGCACTGCCGGCGGTTAAAAATACCGCGGAGGCTGCTGATGAAAATGTACCCACGACGCAGAGAAAAAGAAAAAACGGCCCCGACGCGGAGAAAGTCATGGCGCGCGTTATGCTTGGCTGGCGCGTCAGGGATATATGTGAAGAACAAAACTGCTCTGAAGCCTACGTTTATAACCTGATTAAAAAACGCAAGGGAAAATCCGCGATGGATTACCGCTGGAAGCAGTGGGAACTGATTTCAGCCATGTATCATGCTGAACCAAAGATGACGCTGGAAGAAATTGAAAAGGCCTGCGGGGTAACGCGGGCGGGAATTTATCATGCAATAAGAAAAATAGCAGAGCGTGATGGAAAAGAAATTACGCCCCGTGAGAGAGAAAAAAAACTGACACCGGAAGACGTCGAGACGATAAAACAAAAATTAAGCCAGGGCATGCTCAGGAAAGATATTCTTTCCGAATACCGTATTTCGGCAGAAACGCTCATCAGATACATAGGCACACGCGATGAGCACAGGGTAATATCCGGTGACCTCAAAGAGGTTGCGGTGCGACTGCGGATTCAGGGTAAAACGCTCCAGCAGACTGCTGATATTCTCGGTGTGAACCTTGACTGGGTAAAAAAAGCGTGGAGAGAAAAAAAGGATTCGCCTGTTATTAAAGAAAAACGCGTCAAGTATGATAATCGCAATGTGCTCTCAAAACGCGACCGCGATCAGGCTGTGAATGCTGTTCTGCGTGACGGACATACACGCAAGCAGATTTATACGCAGTACGGAATTAATGCACTCACGCTGCGGCGCTATATAAGAGATGCACAAAAAAGAGAGACAGAAGCATTAAAAGAAGAGGAAAAAGATTCAGACCAGCATAATGAAAAGTAAAGAGTTATGCCTGACGCAATACAGAAAGCATCAGGCACCTGATAATTATTTAAAATATTCCTGCAGTTTCCCTGCCACGCGCTCATTGACAGCTTTTAACCACTCAGGCTCAAGGATCATTTCGTTTTTAATGACTTTAGCAGGATCGACGGTTTCCTTCTGAATGCCAAAAATGGCGTCAGTTATAAAACCGCTGACCAGAACGTTCTTGGCGATAAATTCCAGCTTCTGGTCCAGCGTCTTTTCTGAAGTGTCCTTGCTGATTTTATTTTCATAAACGCGAAGTCCCAGCTTAAACATCTCCATGATAAAAGCTGACCGGTTCGCCGTTTCGCGTGACTCTCCGTCTTCAAGCTTCTTTTCAACGTGTGCATCAACCTTTTCTATAAGTGAAAAGGGAACGGTAAGATTGACGCGATTACTTTTGGGTGTGTTCTGCTCTGACATATATTTTGCCTCATAACCTGATATTAGAGCGAACCGTAACCGGATGACCGGGCGACGGATTGTTCATGCTGCATGAGAAAATAAACTCAACGCACCCACTTTTCAAGTAACCACAAAGTAACAACAAAGGGCTTCAACAGTGTCTGCACAGACACTTCTAAGTTCAAATATTAGTAAGTACTTGTTTTTAATAGCAGCACTTCGCAGTTACTTACAAGGAACTATTAAAGCACTATAAAGTTTCTTTGAAGAAATTTCGTTATGGGCTAAAATTTCTACGATTTACAACTAACTAACTGATATTAAATAATTAAAACCGCAAAAATAAATTTGCGAGTGGTGTGTAAAATCCCACTTCTTATGATATTATTGAGTTAATAAGCACCCCCGAACTTTTCAAATCAGGAGCCGCTATGCGTTTATTTATACACGCTGCAGCCCTGCTGGCTACAGGCATTTTCTCAGCCAGCGTGAATGCGGACTGTTTTATTAAAGCCGGTGAATGGTATTCCATTGATCCGGACTACCTGCGTGCTATCGCATGGCAGGAATCCCGCTACAATCCTGCCGCCATAAATACGAACAAAACCAAAGACGGAAAGCCCGGCAGCAGCGATTACGGCATCATGCAGATTAATTCGGTGACCATGCGCGGATTACAGAAAGAATATCCCGGCCTCAGTAAAGAAAAGCTCCTCAGCGATCCGTGCCTGAATATTTTCATCGGTGCCATGCTGCTGCGCCGTAACTTCAATCAGTACGGCACAACGTGGCTGGCAGTGGGAATGTATAATGCGGGAATGAAAAATATTCCGGTGACGATCAAGAACCGGTATAACTATGCGATGATTATCGACGCACATTATAAGGCCATCAAGGCGGGTAAAATCCCACGTACGGCAATCAACGGATGAATGATTAAAATCCTTATTACGGACTGCATTACTTTTTTTCTTCTGTGCCTGTGCTGGTTTAAATCCGTCAATGCAGTCTGCGCACAGAATTAACCGTTCCCGGTTCAATGCCGGGTACGGTCAACATGAGTAACGCCCCTGATGTTTTACCGCGCCGTGCAGGAAGAGTTTGCACCGGTTTTTATTTATTTGTCACCGGTTCAATACCGGTGACGGATAACAGGCCCCAAAAAAATGGAGCCATCCGGCCCCGTGCTGTTTATGCTTTCATTTCAGAAAGTATTCTGTTTATTTCACCGTGAACGCCCTGACTGTGCCAGAAGCAATCCCGGCCGACCCGGTACAGTTCGCCCGATTTAAATCGTGCCAGCGTAATTTCCTCTCCCTCCAGGCTGCTGCCATATTTTTTAGCGATGGTATCCACCGCTTTTTGTTTCATGGCATCGGAATAATTTCTGTCAGTAAAGACATAACCCACTCCGCCGAAAATACGATTAAAGGGAGACGCACTGGAAACAGACATATCCTGCATGGGATCGAAATAGCTGTCTTTATACTTATCAGTGACAGATTTAACTTCCTCCTCCGTAGGTCCGTCTGTCCAGATAACGCTTACGCTGTCATAACTGCGCTTGCGAACGGAAAATTTAATGCCCGGAAACTTCGCCTTAAGTTCCCTGCGTATATTTGACGTGACCTGTACCGCGCCGTTTTTATCCTGCGAAAGCGAAGCATATTCTGGTGCCGTTTTCAGACGCTGACATTCCGCTTCATATTTGCGGGCTTCTTCCTCCCGCGCCTGCTTTTTACGGCGTTCTTCTGCCTCTGCCTGTTTTACGATGCGCGTCGTTTCTTTACCGCTTTTTATTTCCGGGAATATGCTCCACTGTTTCCCGTAAAGGATACTTTCAGGCAGCGCGCGCGATATTCCGCCGCTCTCGAATGCAATGTCAAATGTCGCATTCCCGCCGTACGAAACGCATCCCGAAAGTGAACCCACTGACGCCGGTTTCTGCTCGCCGTGGATCGCAAAAATCACACCCCGTCCGCGATTGTAAAGAACTGTGCTGACAACCTGCCCCACAACCAGAGACTGCGCATTCTGTATTTTCATATCAGTTTCCCTTAATGCTGATGAAAGAGAGGCGCGACCCGTTTTCTTCCGGGCCGCAGGACATTTTCAGAACGGGATATCGTTTAAGGTGGTATCAGCGGCACCGGCAGTTACCTGAATGTCTTGCGCAGGATTCAGGGCGCTTTCCAGTGAGATGATGCCGCGTGCGACGTCGCTGGCCTGGTAATAATCAAGCCCTGCATCACACGCTGCATGAAACCTGTCGAAAAACTTTTTCGCCTCTTCCGCCATTACTGAGGAGGAGCGCCGTATATACTCCCGGCAGGCGTCCTGCCATGAGGCAGTGCGGTAATAAATTTGTCCCCGGCTGGCAATGATGTAACGTTCCGCAGAGATGTCGCCCACGTCGTACAGCGCCGTCATGCCACGGGCTGAACTCGTCAGACGCGGCAGCGCGCGATGTCCCGCCGCCAGTAATGCCGCCACTTCAGTTTCATCGAGCAACAGCACATCTGCGCCATAACTGCCGTTTCGCGTCGGATAGTGCTTTCCCTTTGCAGGCGTGGCGTTTTCATTCCCTGCGTCAGTGTTATGCCAGCGGGTGCGCAGATCGTTCGCGCTGACGCAGATTTTCTGGCCTTTAACCCATGTTTTGGAAGCTTCTGAAGCGGCGATGTTGACGTTCTGTGTGTTCATGCTGGTTCTCCTCTCAGGTGGTTAATCATGTTTCGGTGAGTTCCTCGCGGCAGAGGGCAAGTAAGCGGCGTCAGGCGGGCAGTGCAAGGGCGCCGCAGGCGTGCATTTCACCCTTGCGCTGAACGAATGACGTTGCTACGACCAGCCCTCCGCGGGGAACCATCCGGAACATGAAGGCACCGTTCGTGAGGACAGCATGAACACACCCCGGACGTCTCCGACGGCCGGTCCTTACAGGTTGCCGCGCAGCGGTAACCTGCAGAAGCGCCAGCGTCAGCTGGCTGCAGGGGTTGACCTGGCCCTTGCCATCAGACCCTAGCCGGCAGGCCCGGAACGCTTGCGGTCCGGCGGAGCTTACCGGCTTTGCCGGTTAGCGCAGTGGGGCTGACGACCCGGCAACGCCGGGGAGCCGAAGGTGGCCATTACGCAGTGGATGTTTTTGACCTTCAGTCAGTGAAAGACAAAGAAGCAGCTGCAGCGCAGGAAGCGAAGAGAGAAGACCATGAGACAGCACCCCGGAGAGAGAAAGCGCAGGCGAAGGGAGAGAGACGGTGCGTCAGCACCGTCTTTTCCCGGCCCGCAGGGCCGCCGGGTTTTAGCGGTGTTTACCGGACAGGATGCCCTGCCCGGAGCTGATGCATAACGTTTTAGCTTGGGTATACCGGCGCCCCGATCGGCGCCGTTATGGCTAAAAATCGAACCCGGCAGCCTTCGCCAGTTTAATGAATTTTTTATAATGCGCTGCGCTTACCGGGCAGATGTGTCTCCCGTCTCGCTGCGTACCTGTGCTGACTGCATAGCTATAGGCTTCATTCATTTTTTCCGGGTAGCATTTCCGGAATTCTTTCAATTTTTTCAGAGAACTGAACTCATAAATCTCAAAGTCTGCGTGATCCCCTGCCTTACTCCCCTCAGCCAGTAAAATTTTTGGGTATTCATTCCATGTTTTGGAAGCTTCTGAAGCGGCGGTGTTGACGTTCTGTGTGTTCATGCTGGTTCTCCTCTCAGGTGATTAATTCATGTTTCGGTGAGTTCCTCGCGGCAGAGGGCAAGTAAGCGGCGTCAGGCGGGCAGTGCAAGGGCGCCGCAGGCGTGCATTTCACCCTTGCACTGAACGAATGACGTTGCTACGACCAGCCCTCCGCGGGGAACCATCCGGAACATGAAGGCACCGTTCGTGAGGACAGCATGAACACACCCCGGACGTCTCCGACGGCCGGTCCTTACAGGTTGCCGCGCAGCGGTAACCTGCAGAAGCGCCAGCGCCAGCTGGCTGCAGGGGTTGACCTGGCCCTTGCCATCAGACCCTAGCCGGCAGGCCCGAAACGCCGCTTCTGGCGGTTCGGCGAAGCTTACCGGCCCTGCCGGTTAGCGCAGTGGGGCTGACGACCCGGCAACGCCGGGGAGCCGAAGGTGGCCATCACGACGTTGACTTTTTTGACCTTCAGTCAGTGAAAAACAGAGAAGCAGCTGCAGCACAGCAGGATTAACAGCAGCAGGAAGCGAAGAGAGAAGACTGTGAGACAGCGCCCCGGAGAGAGAAAGCGCAGGCGAAGGGAGAGAGACGGTGCGTCAGCACCGTCTTTACCCGGTCCGCAGGGCTGCCCGCCGTTCAGCCGCCGGTGAATGCAGCTGCAGGGCCATAAACGGCCCCGCCCTTGTTGCGTTACATTTCCTCCAGTTCTGCCTGATAGTGCATTTCTGCCATGCTGACCAGCGATGCAAATGTTACCTCCCCGCCCGTTATGCCTTCCTGCCCGCACAGGTGCATCAGGTTGGCTATCAGATCCTGAACGGCGGTATATGCATCCTCTCCCCGACCATCAAGCCCGGTTCGCCTGGCAAAGATCCATAACGCTTCAGCCGCGACCGTTGCCCGATCTGTGTTACCCCAGATAAGCGCCGGACTTTCTGTGCCTTCAGCCATTGCGGCAATCTCTTTTATGGTGCTCATGGTTACCGGCTCGTGGTTATCGTTCTGTTCAGGGTTTACTGTTGTGGTATCTGTCGGTAAAGTTGACTGTGTAGACACATTGATCTCCTGTTTTGTGGTCAGTGTTTCTCTGATGCCCCGGCTTCGTCGTGGATACCAGGGGCGGAATCTGGCAGGGTTAACCCCCTGCCTTTTTTCTGTCCGTTACTCCGGCTTGTATGCCATGAGGGTGATCACGCGCCCCCCCGTACCGGCAAACATATTCTCCAGCGGCTCTGACCAGCTGTACTCCCAGCCCGGCATCAGACAAGCCCCTTTCTGGCCATTGATACGGCCTCATTACCTGCCACGATGATGTGATCGATGACCCGCACAGCGACCAGCTCAAGCGCTTTTTTCAGGCGTACGGTGATTTGCACGTCTGCGCGGGAGGGTTCGGTACTGAATGAGGGATGGTTATGACTCAGGATCACCGCTGCAGCGTTCAGCCGCAGGGCTGCGCGAACCACTTCACGGGGATGAATTTCGGTTGATGCAATGCTGCCAATAAATAACTCTTCATAAGCAATCAGCTGATGCTGGTTGTTCAGAAACGCAACAGCAAAGGTTTCTCTTTCACGTCCGGCTAGTTTTGCCCGGAAAAATTCCTCTGACACTTCTAATGATTCAAAGACGGTGCCTGCCGGGTAACGGAAATCGACTGCCCGCGTTGCTTCTGTAAGGATCTGGCTGACAGAGGCCATAACATAATTCCCCTGCGTGTCCCGGACGTGCAGGTGACTGAAAAAGCTGATATTGCCTCCCACTGTTTCCAGCGCGGTTTCTTCTGATTCTGAAAAACTGGTAATGATGCTCTGCTGTGGCATATTGCGTCTCCCGTGTGACTGGCTGTTATATTTTCCGGCTTTACCGGCTGTCAGCTTTCGCTTATCAGAACGAAAAACCGGTGCCGCTGATCGAGTAAAAACTCCCGTGCCTGCCCGCTTATTCCCGGTCGTGCGGCTTCGGCGGTATAGCGGTTGTAGGTGATGCATTCCGCTCCGGTCATAACGTGGCCGGTGTATGTCACGTATCCTGCCTGCAGCGGATTTTTCAGCGCGGCCGCCAATCGTTCCTGTGTATTCATTGCTTTCTCCTGTTTCCCCTGCAGCGTGCTGCAGGGGAATGAATCATTAACCTTTCAGGCGGGAAAACTGCCAGTGACAGAACGGGCTGTATTCATCTGCTTTCGGCAGGCTGGCCTGCGCATATTTTTTCAGTCCCTCATGTTCTGACCAGAACAATTCCAGCGCCGCCACGTTAAGCAGTCCCGCTGACTTATATACATTGGTGGTCTGATATTCGTTGAGCTCCACATACTCTTCGTCGCCGATGGGGTTTGCTGAATGCACGACACGGGTTTCATAGGTTTCCGGTGCCGCGCCAGCTTTGGGTGCAAACACGGCAACGGTAATGAGGAGCTTTTCATGCGGGTTAATCAGCATAAGATCTGTTGTGGAGCGGTAACTCCCCGTATCAAATGAAGCCTCGTCCCGTGTAAACGTCGCCGCCGCCAGGTACTCCAGATGCATTTTAAAATCGCTGCGCAGCGCTGCGGTATTCACGTTGAACTGCGGATAATCGACGTAAAAAAGATTGCGACGAAAGGCGCGGCGTATAGCCTCATAGCTGATATCTTCTGCGGGTTTTGTCGTTGAAAATGATGATTCTTTAGATTCTGAAGCCGTGGTGTTGACGTTCTGCTGTGACATGTTGTTTCTCCTGTTCAGGGTTAAGTGATGTTTCTCTGAGTTCCTCGCCGTGAGGGCAGAACAGGCGACCGGGCATCAGGCTGAACGCAGGGGGAAACGGCAAAGCCGCAGCCCGCAGGGACCGGGTGCAGACGTTTAGCTGTGCGACCCTTGCGTGAAGACGCCCGGGTGCCAGGTTTCTGCACGGCGAAGGGGCTCAGGGGAACAAAACAGGACAACAGGTGATGAACAGGGTACAGCCCCGGAACGGCACACCACGGTGCCGGTCCGGTCCTTACAGGCTGCCGCCTCGCGGCGGCCTGCAGACGCGCCGGCGCCAGCCGGCTGCACGGGGGTTGACCTGGCCGTTGCCATCAGACCCTAGCCGGCAGGCCCGGAACGCGACGCGGTCCGGCGAAGCTTACCGGCTCAGCCGGTTAGCGCAGTGGGGCTTGACGACCCGGCTGTGCCGGGGAGCCGGAGGGGGCCACAGAATTTTTGATTTTAATGTCCGCTATGTTCCAGAAGCGGAAGTTGGGATGCCAGAGACTCTCTAAAAGTGGATGGTTCTTTTTAGGGAAACGTACAGTGGCGGCAGGCATGATAGAGCTGATAAGCTATGTATAGAGTTAAAAATTCATTTAATCGCGAGATAATAATCAAATTATGAAAAGAATTATTCCTGATAAAAATTGGTGGGATAACGAGAGTCATAATCGAAATGCTGCAACAGTTTGTCCATACGCTAATTCGCATAGCTGCCCTCGATATCATTACAGTGTAGTTCTGCTTAAACGTATTAACATGATAGCGGGCATAACGGATAAAAAAGAGGAGGAGTTGAGTGAGTATTGGGAAAGAACTAAATTTTCATCTTTATGTGATGAAGAAACCCCCTCGGTTTATTCCAATGAAAATGGCGGCGTTTCATCAATCATTAACTTTTGCCCTGAAATATCATATAAGTATTTTTACTATTATGCTGATTACATGTGTAAATATGTCGATGGAATTGATCAAGATTCAGGCGTACGCATTGCGGAAAAAGAAAATTTAAAAAATGACTGGAAGTATTCATGGATGGAAGTTCATCCTAGATTTTATTTGGATTGCGATGTATTTAATCATGTTAAACTGTTTAATGAAACTTTGGGAAATGATTACCTAAAAAGATTGCATCCCAATATTGTTCAGCAAATAAGTAGAATGAATAATTGTTTAGATTCCAATGACCCGGCAGGAGCGTTGCACGCTGCCTCTAACATTTTAGAAACAATGGCGAAAGATATTTCTCAAAATCCAAATGTATCAAATCAATCACTGGGTGGTTTTTTTGAGCAATTCAAGAAAAATTCAAGCTTACCTGATAACCTTATTGATGCGATTAAAGATATTTACAATTTGCGTAACAGATTACCTACTGCTGGACACGGAAGTCTGGACAAGCCTGAATTGACTATGGCAGATGCTATAGCTATTGCTGCATTGACAAAAGCGATATTAGAAATTGAATATCGAAGCAAGGCCATCTAATAAGTCAAATTCATTAACGCTTCAATTCCCCAGCGCGGGACCTTTCTCGGCAAAGAGCATGCACGCGACGGCGATCAAACAAAGCAGTGCCGGCGAAGCCGTATACTTCAGCCTTGCTTTTTCCAGGCGAGGGGGCGAAACCCGGCCCTCCGCGAGAGAGCCGCTGAGAGATGCCACCGATAAAAGAGGGAATGCATACACCCGGCGCGCCATTGAGGCGTGACGATAGTAAAGTGATGGCAGACTTATGTCGTCAAGGTGAGGCCGCGGGCGTCAGCCCGCTGAGGCAGTTGGTCATTAAAGCCATCAGACCCAAGCCGGCAGGCCCGGAACGCCACGCGGTCCGGCGGAGCTTACCGGCGCCAGCCGGTTAGCGCAGTGGGGCTGACGACCCGGCTGTGCCGGGGAGCCGGAGGGGGCCATCAGGATATTGATGCTTTTGACCTTCAATGCGCGAAACCCGGTGACGCAGCTGCATTACAGCAGAAAGATTAACAGCAGCAGGAAGCGAAGAGAGAAGACTGTGAGACAGCGCCCCGGAGAGAGAAAGCGCAGGCGAAGGGAGAGAGGCGGTGCGTCAGCACCGTCTTTACCCGGCCCGCAGGGCCGCCCGCTTTTCTCGCGTGGCCAGAGTCTGCAGCAAGCCGGACAGGCTGCGCCCGGCTTAACAGGTTCAGGGACGGAACGTCAGCAGTACGGGCAGCGCAAACCGGTCGGTCATCCTGCTGAATGCGCTCAGCTCACCGGCCAGAATGCTGATATCGAGCATCACGCGCCACAGCGGCTCGCCGTACCACTCCAGCGGATCGATATGGCGGCATGACACAAACCGCTTCAGCCACGCCAGTATCAGCGACAGAAGATCGCTTTCAAAAATATCCCGCGCCTGCCAGTGCGCATACCATCCTCCCACCGTCTGCGGCGTGTAAAACGCCAGCTCCAGCGCAGCCTGCGCCAGCCGGTTCTGATAGCGCCTGCGCTTCTGCTCGCGCTCCCGGCTCTCCCGGTTCTGCGCCCTGCTCTGACGCAGCGTTAAGCGCTTTTCCCGACGCTCCGTGAAACGGACGGCGGTCAGCGGAAACAGCCTTGAGCCGGTATCCTGCGACAGCGGCGCAGGGCAGCGCTCGCCGCGTGAGGCAATAAGCGTATCGAGCGCAGCCAGGTATTCCCGCGCAGGCGGCGCAGAGCGATCACCGGGTGTGTATTCAGGCATGACCCGGCGCAGCTGATCAGCCTTAATGGTGCGTGTCCCGCAGTAATGGCGCATAAAGGCACTGGCGTAGGGGTGCGCGCCGCGCGCCGCTCTGCCCTGCAGGCGCTTTTCAACCTCGGCAACGGCCAGGCTGATGGCAAAGGTGTACGGGCAGGCGGGAACGATTGAAAGGTGCCGGGGAATGGTATTCATCAGGTTTCCTCCTTGTCTGTAGTGACCGCCCGGACGGGCGGTCTGCCGCTGTCAGCCTTCGCTGCCCGTTTCGTCTTCGCTGCCGTTTTCCGTCACTGCAGGCTGCAGGGGTTTCATCCATGCAGGCACCCAGCGGGCATCTTTCATCACCTCTTCAGCAAATTCAGCGGCGTCTCCCTTCTTCATCTTTTCCGCATCGCTGGCATTACCCGTTTTACCGGCCTCCTTCAGCGCCCCGGTAATCTGCTCTTTGCTCATGCGTTTAAAGAAGCCCTCAGCGCCCGGCTGCCACCAGTCGGCCAGGTCAAAGCCCAGCGCCATTTCCAGCGTATCGAGGTTACTGGTCTGGCTGCGACCATAAATGCGCTCCTGGAAGCTGCACACCGCCGTGGCGCTGCAAAATCCCAGCAGCCCCAGCACGTCCCCCGTGCTCCAGCCCATCAGCCAGCGGAAGTCCTGCGACCAGTCTTCTGGGAGTTTCGCCTCCCACTGCGCCTTCTGCTCCTGAATGAACTGCCAGGCCTTTGTATCTTCCTTTGCGGTCGTCCCGGCAATCAGCGCGGAACTGTTGTCCGTAAGGCTGATTTTCATCGGGGTTCCGTCATAGTTGCGGTGGCTGAAGGTGCTGCGGCACAACGTCCAGGTCAGCATGGCAAGCGCGATGTCCGGCTTCGTACTCAGCGCCGCCTGTACCGCCAGTGAACGTTCGCACGACATCGAGCGAACCAGCGTGGCGGAGTAGTCTTCGGAAAGCGTCTGCAGGTCTTCCTTATTTCCGGGCTTCGCCTTCTTCGGCAGGTCGGCCTGACGCTGCACCCCGCGCTGAATAAAGCAGCTGCCGCGCTCAAAGCAGACCAGCGCCCCGGTTTTGTCCTTGTCCGCGCCTGCCCAGCTGCGCTTCAGCCCCGTTTCTTCCAGCGCGGCAACCTGCTTTTTCAGCTGCGCAACCAGCGCGTCGTCGTCGCTGAGTTTCACCCGGGCGCGAAGTTCGCTCAGCTCTTTATCTTCCTCCGGCGTCAGCTCCGGGCAGCGCTCCGGCAGCAGGTAATACGTTTTTTTCACCTCGCTGCTCCAGCTGTGCAGACGGCTGTCCATTCTGACTTCAGCCCAGGCAAACCCTTCTTCTTTCTCGACGGCGGCGGCAATCTGCTGGAGCTTTTCAAGCGTCAGCTGCTCAACCAGCGCCGTATCGATATAGCCCTCGTCTTCATCGCTAAACAGGTCGGTGCGAATGGTTCCGCCCGCCGCGAGATAGGCATCTTTACCGATAAAAGCGAACTTTAGTGAGTGGCTAATCGCCGTCTCAGTGGAGGTGATTAGCTTACGGATGATTTCAGCGGAGGCGTTGTAATACCCCGAGGCCTGTTCCCATACCTCCAGTTGACGCTCATGCGTGTCAGCCAGCGCCAGCGCCTGACACTGATCGATCGTGATGCTATCGGCGGCCAGCTCGTCAAGAATGGCGGGTGCCAGGCCAGTCAGCTTCAGGCAGCGCTGAACGTGGCGTGAGCTGTAGCCCATGAGGTCGCCAATCTGCGCTGGTGTTTTGCCCTCGTCTGCCAGCGCCTGAAAACCGGCGATCTGCTCGGCAGGGTGCATATCCTCACGCTCGCCGTTTTCGACCATTGAAGCCGCCCGCGCCAGCTCCTCAGTGACGCGCTTGACCGGGATGGGCTGATCGGGCTGATACACGCCCTGCGAAACGAGCAGCTGCATCGCGGTAAGACGGCGCCCACCGCAGGCCACGCCCAGCATCCCGTCAGCCATATCGTGCGCGATCAGGTTATGCAGCAGCCCGACGTTTTTAATGGTGGCGGCAAGCGACTCGATACGTGACCGGACGTAGATCTTACTGCGCACGTTGAGAGGTGAAATCATCAGTCGCGAGAGTGGGATCATCTCGATGTCGATTTTCTCCAGTGCCTGCTCTACCGCCGCTGCTGCAGCTTTGTCAGCTTTCGCTTTCGCGGGACGACGCGTTTTTTTTGTTTTTAAAGATGATGATTCTTCAGATTCTGAAGCCGTGGTGTTGACGTTCTGCTGTGACATGTTGTTTCTCCCGTGTGGTTGCATGTGATGTTTCTCCGAGTTCCTCGCCGTGAGGGCAGAACAGGCGACCGGGCATCAGGCTGAACGCAGGGGGAAACGGCAAGGCCGCAGCCCGCAGGGACCGGGCGCCGCCGTTTAGCTGTGCGACCCTTGCGTGAAGACGCCCGGGTGGCAGGTTTCTGCACGGCGAAGGGATTCGGGAAACGAAACAGAACGCGGAAGGATGAACAGGGCACAGCCCCGGAACGGCACACCACGGTGCCGGGCCGGTCCTTACAGGTTGCCGCGCAGCGGCAGCCTGCAGAAGCGCCGGCGCCAGCCGGCTGCAGGGGTTGACCTGGCCCTTGCCATCAGACCCAAGCCGGCAGGCCCGGAACGCCATGCGGTCCGGCGGAGCTTACCGGCTCTGCCGGTTAGCGCAGTGGGGCTCGACGACCCGGCATCGCCGGGGAGCCGGAGGTGGCCATCAGGATGTTGACGTTTATGACCCTGAGAGGAAGTAAGTTCGCGAAGCAGCTGCCGCACAGCAGAAGCCGCAACAGCAGCAGGAAGCGAAGAGAGAAGACCATGAGACAGCGCCCAGGAGAGAGAAAGCGCAGGCAAAAGCAGAATAACCGCCGTGGCGGCGCAGCCGCCGCAGCCGTTATCAGCGGCCATTGACGTTTGCGGCCTCAGCTGTCGGCACAAATCCGGCCCCGCGTGCGCGGAACCGGCGATACTTTCTGTCAGACATCAATGCGGACAATCATCGTGGAAACGTCTGTGTATGCGAATGCCCCGCATGGAAGCACCTCCTGATGCGTTGCAATATGCTTAAATTCCCGCTGCTGGCGCGGACCATTTGCGCAGACCGCTACAAGGTTACCGCCCGGCGCCAGCATTTTTAGCGCATGCCGGATATGTTTCAGATCCTCACAGTGGCGGAAAGGTGGATTCATTAAAATCCGATCATAAACGGCCTGCGGGGCGCAGCTCAGGAAATCCGCGCAGGTTACGGGCACCTCCGGAAATGTGTCTTTAAGATGCTGCGCCAGCGCCGCGTTCATTTCCACACATTCACAGCGGACCGCAGGCACGGCGGCAAGTACGGCGCGCAGAATGGCACCCGTTCCCGCGCTGGGCTCCAGCACCCGGTTTCCTGGCCGGATATCGGCAAGGGTGACAAGCTTCTGACACACCGGATCTGACGAAACAAACAGTTGCGTGTCAGCATGTACCCGGGCGACGGGCTGCATACTGCTGAGTTTCTGTTGCATCTGCGCAATTCGCGCGCTGAGTTCGGTTCGCATTTTTTTTCTCCCATGCCGGCGCTTGCCGGCATGCTTTGTATAGCTATTTGTATATGCACAATTTCCCCGGCCACGCCGGGGAGCCTGGTTTGTCAGCGCGGCACCTCTACTGTCTTCATATCGGTGATATACACCGGCGACAGGGTGTAACCCGTGGACATGACGCGGCGTATCCGGTAAGCCTTGTGATCGTCACCGGCCGCAATGCCCTTCACCTGTTTAAAATCGGCGTGCTTTTTGCTCCATTCCTCCTTTGTCATGCTTACGAAGCCCTCACCCGGGTAGTTAACGATCGGCGGACGCTTCGCGGCCGCCTTAGCCGCTTTTGCCTCCTCTGCGCTGGGCGCCTTATATTCGGTGATGCGATCGGGCGTGATGGTGGTTGTGGCGCCTTCCCGACCCATGAATGAATATTCCGGGGTGACCAGCGAGCTGATTTTTCCGCCGCTGCGGTTTACGCGGATGATGGTCAGCCACTCACCGCGACTTTTTACCTGGCCGCCCGGCACCATTTCGGTATCTGAGGCCAGCACGCCGCCGTGCTCGTCCAGCATGGCGCGCTCGTAGGCAATGCGGTTGCGGTAGTGCGCTGTCCAGCGGCTTAACCGTGTGATGGTGCGTTCATGACAGGGAATGCAGATATCCCGCGCCTGCTCAGCGGTAATAATGTCCTCTTCGAGGGCAGACCAGATGCTGCGGCTGCCTTCGTACTGGCTTTTTTCCGGCGGGCGCGGGTACTTCTCCAGGGTAAAGCAGCAGTGAAGGTGATCAACGTTCGCTATGACAAGAGCCATCGCGCGGTTAAGGTTTTCAGATGACCAGAGTTTGATAAATTTCTGACAGTCCTGCAGGCGGCGATCTGCCTTGCGCAAATCGGCCTCAATCTTTTTGATGCGGCGCCAGCGCACGTCCGGGCGCTCTTTGTAAGCCGCGTGACGCAGCGAGGCCTCTGCGCGGCGCTCCCAGTATTCTGACGTTTCAAACAGGTTTACGGCGCGGCGCATGCCGTTCTCAATTTTCTGCGCGTGCTTACGCGCGCGGCGCTCGCTGTGGTGCCCAACCAGAATTGGCTGACCGAAAGGAACAGCCGAAGCCAGGCTGTCCACGGCGGCCAGCACCTGCCCTGACTCGGCTGCGCGCTTTTCGCTGTACTCTTCAAAACGTTCCGCGCGCTCCTCCTGGCGGTCAAACAGCGTCTGATCTTCGTCTTCAATTTCGCCCGCCAGTTCGATTAGCAGGTCTTCCCGATCGGGCGTCCACATTGGCGCCACAAAAAGTGCCTGGCGCGGCGCGTATTTAAAGCCCGCATCTTTAACACGTTGATACGTATCCTCATCCAGACGGTGCAGCGAATACAGGCGCAGCTTGTTATCATCCGGTGAATACGTTGCACGGTAGTTTTCGCGTTTAAAAAAAGATGATTCTTTAGATTCTGAAGCCGTGGTGTTGACGTTCTGCTGTGACATGTTGTTTCTCCTGTTCAGGGTTAAGTGATGTTTCTCTGAGTTCCTCGCCGTGAGGGCAGAACAGGCGACCGGGCATCAGGCTGAACGCAGGGGGAAACGGCAAAGCCGCAGCCCGCAGGGACCGGGTGCAGACGTTTAGCTGTGCGACCCTTGCGTGAAGACGCCCGGGTGCCAGGTTTCTGCACGGCGAAGGGGCTCAGGGGAACAAAACAGGACAACAGGTGATGAACAGGGTACAGCCCCGGAACGGCACACCACGGTGCCGGTCCGGTCCTTACAGGCTGCCGCCTCGCGGCGGCCTGCAGA
>NZ_CP082906.1 GCF_023517775.1 Mixta hanseatica
GTGAAACAAAAACAAGATATTCATGCTGGGCTTGTCAGCGGTGGCGCTACAGTAGCCGACAATAAAGTGATAACACAAGGCAATCAGCTTATTGAAGGTAGTTACGATATTAACCTGGCGGAAATCAGGTTGCTCTGGCTGGCCTTGTCCAAAATCGACAGTAAGAACCCGCAGCCGGAGGGCGCGGAGATTGTGTTAACTGCGCCTGAGTACAGCGCTATGTATGATCTTGAATTAGCAAATAGCGCCCATCAGCTTCAATCTGTATCATTAACTTTAGGCTCAAAACCTATTTATACTTATGAGTGGAACGAGCGTAAAAAAAGAGTGGATGCAGTTGCTAGATATTGGTTTTCAGCTATTACCTATGGGGCTAATAAAGGCGCAGATATAACACTTTCTTTCTCTCCGAAAATCGCCCCTTTTCTATACGATCTGAAAAATGAATTTACGCAAATGAATGTGTTTGCAATGGCAAAACTTGATACTCCATTTGCATTTAGACTTTATTCCTGGCTAAGCCGATATAGAAAACTTGATAAATATAAAAACCCAAAATCGGGCGTTATCAGCACTGAAAAAATTAGCATTGATTGGATGAAGGATCGTTCTGGTCTGACGGGTAAATATGCAGACTTTAAAAATTTCAGGGTTAGAGTTCTCGATCCTGCTGTTGATGCTATCAACCGAACGACTGACCTGACAGTTCGCTATGAAACTGTTACTACAGGAAGGAAGGTTACGCATCTGGTTTTCAACTACATCGTTGAAGGTGATAAAGCTTACATCAGGGTTAAGCCAGAACCGCCTAAGCTACCGCGTAGGCCGAGAGTTAAGAAGGGTAGTCATGGTGAGGGTGAATGGGCTAAAACGTGCCTTGATTTGGTACGTGAGTATGAAAAGAAGTTAAAAGAATACGATAAAAAAGAAGAGTTGCCAGTGGCTTATCTGCGTAAAGAAATTCTTTATTATGGAATCATAGGCAATACTGAGGCGGTTAGCTATATAGAGCGGCTTATTTCAGAACGTAAATCAAAACGAGCCGCAAAAAAAGAGGAAAAGTGATTGTATACGATTAACCCGCTTTCTAAGAAAAATTTATTGCTGCATATTCATAAAATCAGCAATATTTTTCCTGAGCTAACCAGCACTGAACTGGTAACGCTTATGTTGCATTCATCTGGGTTGAAACCTCCTAGAATGGGGGAGTTAATGTCAATATCAAAAAAAACGATAAACTCTCACATTGAAAACATACGGGTAAAGTTTCAGTTAGATAATTATGAAGAAGTTAAACAGGTATTTGAGCTACGAATTACGCTCAACTCTAACCCTGAACGTTATAAATCTCTTTTCCCTGAGATAAGCGATGAACTTTACCAGTGCATGATCCTGGTATGTATGGGATTTACAATTGAAGAAATTGTTAACAGGGAAAAAGAAAAAACCGCTGAACTGATACGTAAGCAGATAGAGGACTTGAAAAGCACTTATGCGGTTGATTTTTTGTCAGATCTAAGGGTATTCTTCATGATTCGATTAAAGCTTGACCAGGCTAAGCATGGCTGAACTAAAAATGTAGTAATGCTTAACTTAATGGATGACTTGTAAAGGATTGATTAGCATATGGATTTTGCTTTTTATGTCATATTGGCGTGTTAAATAACTGTTAATAGAAGTATTAGTTATAGGAATAGTTAAAATAACTATTTCCTGTATACGTTTGAAGCGTTATAATCCTTCCTGTGATTGGGAAATCCCAATCTCTAAGGGGTGTTAATGTTGCATTATTATGAGGACACTAAAGGGGGGAAGTCTTACAAGTCTGTAGCGGTACGCCTCGATCTGGATGGTAAGTTGAACCGAATCCTAAGTGCTTTAAGTGAAGGGGTGAATGTTGGAAAGAAGAACATAATCGAAGCGATATTTAATATATCCATCGGTAATGATGAATTTTTTTCTACGTTTGATCCTCATAAAGACTGGAAGCCTCAAGTAGTTTATGAGGGTTATTGTTCGGTTGGTGTATCAATTCAGTTAGATGCTTACCTCAACTTTAAGATAACAACCTTAAGCCGCAAGGCGGGGATAAATAAAAAGAAACTTTTGATTCTGGTCTTAGATCAGTTCATTGAGAGCTTGCCAGTGTTAGCGCTGGTAAAGAAAAAACTAGCTCTCAAAGTTAAGTGAAGTTACTTAACAGGCTCTTTAACAATATGGATATAGTAGTTTTTTGCGAAATACACGCTTTATATTTAATATAAAAGTGGAAAAGGGGGTATTATGGTTCTTGCTGCTCCTGTATTGGCAAGTCTGCTAATGCAATGCGGTGGGAATGTTGATCCGACTACACTACAAACAATTATTTCAGTGGAGTCAGACGGCAATCCTTACGTTGTGGCAAATGTCACTAAAAACACTTCGCACTACTTTAAATCCAAAAATGAAGCAGTCCATTTTGTTAATGAGCTTGCTAAAGTAGGTGATAAATATTCTGTCGGACTTGGACAGATTTATGTAGGTAACTTTAAAGGTTATGGGTTGACTAATGAAACGGCCTTTGACTTTTGCAAGAACGTTACGGTGGCCTCAAAGATATTCGAGGAATGTTATTACCGTGCGATTGATAGCGGGGAATACCCTGATGAACAGCAAGCATTGAGGGCTGCGGCATCGTGCTACTATTCAAATAATTTTACGAGGGGGTTCAAAAAGGAGAAGAACGGGAAAAGCTATATTGATCTGGCTAATAACGCTGTGAATAAAATCTATTCTGTTCCGGCTATGAAACCAGTGGGGGCAGGGGATAGCCTAACGCCAGTTAACAATAATCTGCGGCGCGGCATAGTTTACCAGCAACCCGAAGGGGATCAGCCTGAAATGGTTGAAAGTGCAATTAATGTAGAAGGGAACAAACCAGCGCGGGCTGCTTGGGATGTTTTCAATGATTTCGCTAAATAAAAGGGGTATTTAAAATGCAAAAAACTAAAAACTTTCTGTTAAAGGTAAAGGTTCTGGCTTTTTCTTTCTTCGCTAGTGTCATGGCATCTGCACCTATGAGCGCGTTTGCTGCGGGTGGTATCAGTGGTGCGGAAGGTGGGATCTCAACCGCGCAGACCGCCATTTACTCTCTGCTTGGCGCAGGTGCGGCGGTATATCTTTTGATTAAAGGCTTTATGCTTAAAATCAATAAAATTGGCTGGAATGATCTGTTTATGGCAATGGTTACTTGTGCTGTCGTTGCGGGTCTGCCAGCGCTTGCTGTTTGGTTCTGGGATCTCGGCGGCAACTAATAAAAAAACATGCTGACGAAGGCCGCGCAAGCGGCCTAATCAAAAAACTAGGGGGTTATTATGGCCGAAGATGATGATGTAGAACTTGAAGAAGAAGAAACGATTAATACCCAACATCTAACGCTTAATGTATTGAACATGATTCCTAATATGGGGGGCGTTCCTCTTGTATGGGGTGTTTCTTTACTTGGTTCATCAATGCTGCTTGCTGTTATAGGTTTTATCGCTACAAACAGTCTTTTGGGCGTGTTATTTGCACTTCCAACAATTTTAGCTTTCTTTATTATTAAGTTTATTTGTATCAATAGCCTCGATGCTTTAAGAGTTTTTCAGCTTAAAGTAGCTGGGAAGTTCCGTAGGATTCTTAATGGCGGTGGACTTTATAAGTTATCCCCGTCTTTAGGTGATGAAAATGGGGGGAATGATGTCTACGAACAAATCAAACGCGCGAAGCATTAACAAGAAAGCTCTTGAAGGAAAAATCCCCCACTATCGTTATCCTGTGACTGACTCAATCTCAATGATTGGGGATAACAAGCTAATGGCTACGGTTAAAATAGCGGGTTATCCATATGAGCTGGCTGATGATTCTGAACTTTATAGTAACTATAATTTGTTTAGAACATACCTGGTCAGTATTGGTAAAGATATGGCTGGTCAGCTTGGTTTATGGACATACATAGACAAGCGGGAAATCCTTGTTAATGATGTTTATAAATCGAACAATGTATTTATTCAGAAGTTTGTCGATAAATACATGGAGCGGTTTAATACAGGTGGCAGGTACTATGAATCTGTATACTACATCACGCTAATTTATAATTACGGTCAATCTTCAATTGACGATGGGATAAAAAAACTTGATTCCGTCCTGAAAATGTCGGAAAAAATTTGTGGCCCATTTGGGTTATCGGTACTGCAAAACGATGGGTACATGAATGAATCTGCGAATTTCCTTTCATGGCTCATTAACCATCATGATTTCAAAGTACCCCTTGTAGAAGATCCTATCTACAAAGTAGTTGGGAATAGTGAGCGCATTTTTGGTTACGATATAAGCCTTATCCGTAATGCTAATGATGCTCAAGATAAATATTGTGTTTCTTATACCCTTCGTTCATTCCCTGCAAAGATTAAGCCTGGTGCGCTTGATTTTATTCTATCAATTCCTTGCGAATTAACATTTGCCCAATCTTATATTTATACTCGTCAGTTAACGGCTATATCGATCATCGACGGGCAAGCGAATAAAATCAATTCCACAAATGCCGCAATTGATGAAGAAGGTACAGCGCTTAACTCAATTAAAAACCTTGTTCAAAACGGTGAGGTTTTTCTTGGTGATTATCATGGTGTTGTTTCGGTTTATGGTAAAACCGCTAAAGAGGCTTATGATAATGCAATTCTCGTTGAATCCGGCTTTAGCGCTGCGGGATATGTGCTGCTTCGCGCCACGGATGAACAAGAGGATGTTTTTATAAGTTCACTTCCCGATGCTAAGAAAAGACCGCTCAATACCGTTCGTTCCACTTCTACCCTGGCTGACCAGTTCTCTTTACATAACTTCTCGGTAGGTAAGCGTACTGGCAACCCTATGGGGGATGGAACGGCAATGATGCCTGTGGAAACATTACAGGGCGGGATTCATTACCTTTCAACAACTGATAGTGATCCTGCTAAAGATGTAGTTGGTGAGCCAGAATCAGGACACGGTATCTTCTTAGGTCAAACAGGTACAGGTAAAACGACTTTACAGGCAGCTTTAACATCCTTCGTTGAGCGCTTTAATCCGATGTTATTCGGCATAGACTTTAAGCAGTCGATGCGATTACCAATGATGATGTTGGGTGCGCAATACTTCGTTCTTAGGGAAGGTGAGTTTACTGGCCTGAACCCTTTCCAGTTAGACGAAATAAAAATGGCAACGGATGATAACGGTATAGTTGATTATGCCTTTGCCGAACAAATTAAGGAACGTATACGCCAGTTCTGTTACTCCTGGGTAGAACGTATAGGCGCAAATAGTGAGGGAACACTTGATGATGGTGACAGCGCTAAAATCGTCAGGGCTGTAGATGCGGTAATGGAGTTGCCACGAGAAGGACGGCGCTTTAGCAATGTGCTTGAAATGATTGCTGCATCGCCTTTACGTAATCGCCTTATGGAGTTTTCCGCCTACGCGAACGGCGGTAGGATGGGGCGCTATGCCTGGGCGGTTGATAGTCCTCAAAATCAGTTTGATCCATTGCTGTTTGATAGGGTTGCGTTCGACAGTACAGTAATCCTGAAAAAACAGCCTAATGGTAAACCTCACCCTGCGGCTGAAATCCTTTTAGCGGTTTTATTCTTCTATAAGGATTTAATGAAGATAAACCCTCGCAAGAAAGGCCGTTGGACAATCTTTTCTTGTGAAGAATTTTGGATGCCAGCTAACTTCCCGCTTACGCAAGAGCAGTTAAAGCAATCGCTCAAAGCAGGGCGTATGGATTATGAAATGTGCTGGCTTATCTCTCAACAGCCTGTAGATGCTATCAACTGCGCTATATTCAATGAGATTAATGAGCAAACGACAATTCGCGTATTGTTACCTAACCCTAATGCTAAATGGCAGCATTACAAGGAAATCGGAATAACAAGAAAGGAATTTAGAAAGCTTAAATCTCTTGCTAAGACGAGCCGCACCTTCTTAATTAAAAAATCCAATACGAGCGTTTTTGGTACTATGGATTTGCATGGATTTGATGAGTTCCTGCCTGTTTTATCTGGCGATAAATATGGCGTACAAGCTGCTGAGGAAATCATCAAGCGGATTGGTTCCAATGATCCTAATGACTGGATACCAATCTTTATTCAAGAAAATGCACGTAACCATAAGTTACGTAAGGCTGAGCATGATGATGAAGAAGATATTGAATATGAGGATACTGAGTATGAGGATGCTGAATAAAAAATCCTTTATGCTGTTAAGTGCCTTAACAGTGAATAGCATACTGGTTTCACCGCCAACATTTGCTACGGGTATTCCTGTATTTGATGCGGCAAGTGCGACAAATATGCTTCAACAGTTACAGGCAGCGAAACAGCAGTATGATCAGCTTGTCGAACAATATAAGCAAGCTAAAAGCCTGCATGACCAGACGATAGCGGAAGGTAAGCGGTTATATGAAGGGGTAACTAACTTTGATGTAAACGACTTACTGGACGATCCTACATTAAGTAGCTATCTACCAAATAAACGAACGGCTGATTCTTTATTAGATGCTGCGGATAATATTGGTGAGTTGAGGGAGAAGTACAAACTTACTTCTTCTGATTCCGAAGTTCAGAAAGCATATGATAGTATGTTGACTGAATTAAATAATATGCAAACTGCATATAATACGGCTGTAAAACGCAGTGATCATATTTCCAATCTATCCAAAAAGCTTGAGCAAGCCGCAACACCGCAAGAAAAAGCGGATTATCAAAACGCAATTAACACTGAGTCAAATAATCTTCTCAATGAGAAAACTAAACTTGACTTAGCAAAAGCTAACTTTGATGCAAACTTTAAGATTGCTCAAGCATCTCGCCGCGCTGAGTTTAAAGAAGAATTTAGCGTTGATAAATAATTATACTAAATATAACAAGCCCGAAAGGGCTTGTTACTAAGGGGGTATCATGCCATTAAAGCTAGTTTTGATAGTTGTGGGTTTTATGACTCTATCAGCGTGTTCAGTTAATCCACCTCAACCAACAAAACCAAAGGGTAAGTGGGTGCAAATGAATACCCACGTTCCAGCCGCACAAGCGCAGTTAAAAAAAATAAAAGCTGAGCAAGAGAGGGGGAAATAAAATGTTTAAACGCAATCCAAAAAAGCTCAACGATCAAGAACGCGCCGAAATTTACGATAAAAATAAAAAAATGGCCGAATTAACCGCTCCAGAAAGAAAGCAACTGGACGCTGATAAAAACGTACATTTAAGTGCTATTGCAGGGTTTCAGCGCGATAGAGTTTCAGAACAGCGCCGTATGATGTGGATTGCTTTTGGATTTGGTGGAATCGGTATCGTTGCGGCGGGTGCAATGGCTGTTGCTTTGGCTTTTATTGCACCTTTGAAAGAGGTGAAGCCATATATCGCAGAAGTAGATCAGGTTACAGGTCAGGTAAATATTGTTTCAGCAGTAGGTGACGATAAAATCAAGCTTACTTATCAAAGCCTTATTGATGCTTCTAACCTCGCTAACTTTGTTGTAGAGCGTGAGTCTTATGACTGGAACTCAATTCAAAACAGTCTTGACCAGGTTAAACTACGTTCTACACCTAGCGTATATGAGTCAATGAGGCGCTTTATTGTTGAAAGCCCTAACTCACCGCTTGTTTTATTGGCTAAAGATAAAGTAATGAAAGTCGGCATTACTTCTAAGCCGATTGTAGACAGCAACAAAGGCGTTGGAACCGTGCGCTTTTATAAAGCGGTTACTGATGGGGCTGGTAAGCCGATTCCTGGCTATCCGATTACTCACTGGCAAGCCACGATTACTTTTGACTATGAGCATAAATTAAGAACCGATGATGATTATATTAATAACCCACTTGGTTTTAATGTGACTAGTTATCGTGTCGATCAAGAATCACAAAAATAAAGAAAGGCGAGGGGGGGTTAATGAAAAAGATTCTTTTAGCTGGGTGCATAGCGGCAACTTTACCAGGCGTTGCAAACGCCTTGAATGTGCCGCAGCCGACGAGCTATGACGCTCGCATTCAGGAAGCTACTTATAATCCTGATGATGCTGTTCTCGTTAGGGTTAAAGCCGGAACATCAACATTAATCAAGTTACAGGATGGTGAGTTTATAACTGATGATCAGGCAGGGATGGGGTTTGGTGATCCTGATGCTTGGGATGTTTCTGTTCGAGGGAATAATATTTTTATCAGGCCAATCGCTGAACAACCTGATACGAACGTTACGTTAGTATCAAATAAGCGAACCTATGTTTTCTTTTTACAGTCTGTAAAGGGTAATCCTTCATGGATGGTTAGATTTAAATATCCTAAAAAATACAGTGCTGCAAACGCGACAGTATTTAAAAGACCGCCTTGTCAATCTAATGGCGCTTACAATGCGAACTGGAATTATCAGTTGCAGGGTAAAGAGTCTTTTGCACCATATGAAGTATGGGATGATGGGCGCTTTACATGCTTTAAATTTAATCCTTCAAGCGATCTTCCAATGATTTACCGTGTTGCTGGCGATGGTGAAGAAATGCTAGTGAATGGGAATCCTGATAGCGAGAATAATAATATTATTGTCGTACAGGAAACTAACCCTGAGTTTGTAATTCGTCTTGGTAAGAAAGTTGTCGCGGTTCGGTCAGATACGATTAAGGCAATGCCGTCTAATCGTAGTGGTACTACCAATGGCATGACTAGGGAGATTAAATCTGATGAATGATAATCAGAAAGATGAAATCGGTGCTATCCCTTCAATTGATGATGATCGCGCAACGGTAGACTTACAAGGCCAGCGCGGTAAGAAAGCCTCAAAGGGTTATCTGAAAGACATTCTCATATTTGGGGGGGCTATTGTTCTAATCCTCGCGGTGGCAGGTGCCTTTGTCTGGAGAGCTTTCCATAAGGGTGATACAGAAGAAGCGGGTAAGCCGGTTGATCCGACACTTGAAAAAAGTGTAGGTAGCGATACTGGGAACAGGGGCGTGGATAAGCTGATGAATACCATTGCTGAGCGTAAAGCGGCAGAAGAAAAAGCCGCAGAAGAAGAACGTAAAGCAGCAGAAGCAAAACGCCTGGCAGAAGAAAAGGCCAAACAAGATGCGCTAATGGCGCAATTAGAAGCCCAGGGTAAATTAGGTAACGGCAGCGCAAACAACAACGCTTCACGAGCTGGCGGTAACGGTGGCAATAACGATGCCCCGCCAACACCGCAAGAGCGAAAGCTACAGGGTAAGGGCTTGGTTTACGCTGGTAGCGAGGGTAAGGGTACTGCTAATGGTGGGGCGGCCTCACAAAGCGCGGGAGGGGGCTTAAATAAGGCGCTGGAAGGTGGTACTTACGCCAATGGTCAAGCTTCCATTCTGAAAGACCGTAGTTTGCTTTTGGGTATGGGTACAGTATTACCATGTGTGCTGAAAACAAAGATCGTTACCACTTATCAGGGGTTGCCGATCTGCCAGTTAACCAAAAATATCTACTCAAACGATGGAAATACATTATTGCTTGAGGCGGGTACTAAGTTCTTTGGTGAACAGCAAAACGCCCTTGTTCAAGGTCAGGCGCGAGTATTCGTAAACTGGACAACAGCCGAAACACCTAAAGGTATTCGCGTTCGTATTGATGCTCTTGGCGTTGATGGTCTGGGGGCTGCGGGTATTCCGGCATGGGTTGATTTGCATTTCTGGCAGCGTTTTGGCAATGCGATCATGCTTAGCTTCATTGATGATGCGCTGGCAACGGCAGCTAATAAAATCAGTGATAATAACAATGATAACAGCATTAAAGTAGATAATACCGAAGATGCCGCCAGTAACATGGCAAGTATCGCGCTTGAAAACTCAATTAATATTCCACCTACTGCATATATTAATCAGGGTGAATTGATTTCAATCATCGTACCGCGTGATACTTATTTCAATAATGTTTATGAACTTCATTGATAAAAGGTGACGCATAAATAAATGATAAGTGAAGGGGGTTCCCTTCACTTATATTTAATATAATTCAGAGGTTGTAATGAATGAATCCTATGGGAATTTCAATGTAATCCGTAATCAGTTAGCAAAAACAGGAATAACCGAGATTTTAGGTTATGACGGTTTAACAGAAGTAGCTATAAACCAACCTGGAAGAATCTGGTTTGAACGTGGCAAAGGTTGGGAGTCGCAAGTTAATGAAGATTGTAATTACTCCAATCTTGAAATGCTTGCTCAATCATTATCTGTCAAAAGTCATACTGGCGGTATTGATCAGGATTACAATGCTTCGAAACCTATTCACTCTGTGACCTTACCTGACGGGGAGAGGGGGCAAATAATCTTACCTCCTGCGGCAGAGGACGGTACAATTTCTTTTACTATTCGTAAACCTTCAAAAAGCAGATTTGATTTAAACAGCTATATCAATAGTGGTCGCCTTTCTGATTTTGAAATTTGTGGTAGAGCTTACGTGAAAGAAAAGGCTTTGACAGGCGAACAACTTGAACTTCTTGGCTTTCTTAAAGATAAAGATATGGATCGCTTTTTTAAAAAAAGCGTTCAGATGCGTTTAAATCACGTTATGGTTGGCGCTACGGGGTCTGGTAAAACTACCTTCATGAAAGCTATAGCAGACCTTTTTCCAGCTAACAGGCGCTATATAACGATTGAAGATACACATGAACTTGATTTGCCTAACCATCCTAATCATGTTCATTTGTTCTTTAAGCGTGAGGGAATCGGCGCTACCGCCAAAGATTTAATTGAAGCTGGTATGCGTATGAAGCCTGATCACATCTTCCTTACTGAATTAAGGGGGGATGAAGCCTGGAACTATTTAGGCATGTTGAATACTGGTCATAATGGAAGCCTGACTTCTACTCACGCTGACGATAATCCTGCTGCTGTTTATAGCCGACTTTCATCACTTATCAAAGAATCGAAGGTAGGTACAACACTTGATTATGGTTTGATTACAAATACTGTCGCCAGCACAATAGATATAATTTCCTTCTGGAAAGGTTCTTATATGACAAAGATCTATTACAATCCAGAAGAAAAAAATGAAGCTGTTATGCGTCTTTTAGGCATGGTGGCTTAACAGAATTAATAAGGGGGGGGGTATGCAATTAAGGCAGAATCTTAAAAAGTCCGATATTATATCAACTATAATATTCTCTATCTTAATGGTAGGCATAGGCGGCGCGATCGGGGTATATGGGGGCGGTTACGTTTTTCTACTTATATCGAAAGTAGATACTAATCTTCTCTCATACGATACCTTAATCAAGGCGTGGCCTTTATGGGAGTATAAAAAATTACATGCCGCAATATCATTAGGTACAATCATATTTGCAGCGGCAATTATCGTTCCTCTGGCTGCTATCATTATTGGTGCTTTCTTTGAGTTTCCTGAACCGGATGTACATGGAAATGCAAAATTGATAACTGATGAAGAAATCAAAGAAAGTGGTTTGCTTGATACCGATGATGAATTTCCTGAGATCCTGATTGGTAAAGTTGCAAAAGGCAGATACAAAGGTAAATACCTTAAGTTTGCAGGGCAACAGTTCTTAGGGCTAGGCGCTCCAACACGAAGCGGTAAAGGGGTAGGTTTTGTTATACCTAATCTTCTCAATTATCGTGATTCTGTTTGTGTTCTTGATATTAAAGCTGAGAACTATATTTTTACGGCTGGGTATCGTAAAAAAATGGGGCAGGAAGTTTTTGTATTTGCCCCTGATGGGTATCGTTTCTCCGAAGAAGAATTTGAAGAATTTAAATTTAGCGATTACTACCTCAATCTGTCACCAGAGGAACAACAAGCTTTTAATGAAAAGTTCCGAAATACTGAGCATGTTTTATCACACCGCTGGAACCCGCTGGACTACATAAGCCGTTCTAAATCGCGTCGTGTCGGTGAAATAAAAGATTTGGCAACAATTCTTTTCCCTGATGAAGGGGGTGATAATGCTATCTGGAACAGCATGGCAGAAGCTGTATTTGAATCCTATATTCTGTACATGCTGGATATGGAAGAAACGATAAATAAAATCAATGCTGAGATTGAAGATAACAGGAAGAACGGTATTGATGATGATAGGGAGCTTATGAAGCCCTATCCGGTTTCTATGGCGCAACTGTATTCCCTTACAGGTGTACCAGATATGGCCGAGTGGATGAATGATGAAATCCTTTATTGGAAAGATAAAGGTTATCCACTTAGCAAAGGTTGTGTTGAAGGTTTTAACCGATTTATCGCTGTAGACCCAAAAACCCGCGGTAATATCATGCAGAACTTCAATAAGCCTCTTAAGATATTTGAAGCTGAATCTTGCCGACTCGCTACTTCCGCCTCTGATTTTGATTTTAATGACTTACGCCGTAAAAGGATGTCTGTATATATTGTGCTTTCACCAACAGGCATGGAAAAGTACAAGCAACTAATCAATCTGTTCTTTAGTCAGTTGGTAAGGGTCAACACACAAACTCTGCCTGAGCATGATAAAACTTTAAAATATCAATGCCTCTTAGTGCTTGATGAATTTACGTCTATGGGGCGTGTGGGTATTATCGAGAAATCTATAGCATTCACGGCAGGTTATAATATCCGTTATATGATTATCTATCAGAATGACGAACAGTTAGAATCTGATGATGCGTACGGAAAATCAGGGGCTTTCACGCTGAGAAAGAACCTTGCTGTAGAAGTCGTTTATCCTCCTAAAGATGTTGATTCTACCGCTGAACGCATTAGTAAAACATTTGGTAAGAAAACCGTTAAAATAAAAACTAACTCCAGAACTAGTAACGGCGGCAAAATCAGTAACGGCACGAACGAGCAATACGTAGGCCGTGACCTTTATATGCCGCAAGAGATTGTAGAGTTAGGGTCACAAAAATATGTGATGCAAAAAATCAACAAAGGGAAAAGAACAAAAGTCGCCGTTAATGAAGTCATAATTATGGAGCAGGTTAAGCCGTTTGTAGCTCATAAGATTGTGTACTTTGATGAACCGGTATTCATGGAAAGGCGCAAGGTTGCTACTGACAACGTTCCAGACGTTCCAATCTTGCAAGATATTGAACATTACGAAATTCCACGCGATAAACGGCGTGATATTCCGTCTATCGCCAGTGCCTGATAAGAAGGGGGTTTTATGAAAACAATTTTAACTGCTTTAATTCTTTCAGCAACGCTTGTTACTTCATCTGGTGCGTTGGCTGCTACCGCGCTAGCACCATTTGAAGGGGTGTCCTCTGATCCTGGCGAGGAAAGCCCCGACAGCGGCGATCCGTGCGTTGCTGTGACGTGTTTATATGGTCAAATGACAGGGAACAGCCAGAACGAGTGTAATGCTGCGGTTAAGGCTTTCAAATCCATTAAGGCCACTAAAAAGCATGGTATCTTTGATCCCACAAAGACGCTTAAAAAGCGTACAAACTTTTTGAATGGTTGCCCTTCGGCAGATCCTGATATTGTTAAGCAGATTTTGAAAAAGTTCGGAAAGCTGAAAAGTTTTTGATCGCTAAGCCCCGTTAAGGGGCTTTTTTTATTGCTTAACGTGCCATTTGGCACTATAGTAATGTACTCACTAACTGGAGAGCGTTATGAATCAATCATCGGTTTGGATTTTTATACTCTTTATAATATTTTGTTTAGCCTTTGCTCTTTATAACTCGCAAAAGAAAAAAAAGCGCAATATGAAATACAGTACAGGCCAGAAAACTCTAAACACGTCCGGCGTGATTCTTAAGTACGAGTTAGAGCCTAATATGAGAAGTGCGCTAATGTTGCCAGCTAGCGCAGAAATCATAACCATAAAGGGTATTGGTGATTCTGTTTATATTTGGGCTATTGTTCCCGAAAATCAGATAAACGTTAAACGTGTTTTTAATGTCATACCAACAGGTGGAAGTGTACCAGAAAATACAACTTATATTGGTACAGCATACCCTGAAAGCCATGTGTTCCACATTTTCGAGGAAAACCAGTAGTTTTATACTTAATATAAATAGTGAAGGGGGTTATATGATTTTAACTATTGCAGAAAAACCGGAATTAGCCGAAATTATTGCTAAAGCTTTCGGCGGTGAAGTAAAGAAAAATGGTTATTGGGAATGTGCAAATAATAATTTTGTTACTTGGTGTTATGGTCATATGCTGGTACTTACACCTCCTGATAAAGTTAATCCTTCTTACAAAACATGGGTTATGGCAGATTTGCCAATGGATCTAACCGAAGTTTCCCACGAAATAAAAACTACGGAAAACGGTTATGTAGAGCGGCAATACAAAATCATTACTGATTTGCTACGAAAATCATCATCGGTGATTAATGCTGGCGATCCTGATGATGAAGGTGAGTTGTTGGTTAGGGAAATTCTTTGGAAAGAAAATTATAATAAGCCTGTTCAGCGATTATTGCTAAATGACCTGAACGTTAATGCAGCAAAGAAAGCGCTTTCAAAATTACAGGACGGTAATTCTGAAAAATTCATGCGTCTTGCGCTAAAAGCTTTAGCCAGGGCTAAAGGCGATCAGATTTATGGTCTTAACATGACGCGCTATTATACGCTTCTAAATCGTCAACATGGCGGCAATGGCAAGCTTACGTGTGGTAGGGTACAAACGCCTATGCTCGGCTTGATAGTTAAGCGCTATGAAGATTTTAAAAACCATGTTAAATCTAATTACTATGATGTTTATTCCAGTCATGACATTTTGAAATCTGTTTATTTAAAACTTATTGCTGATGATAAGTTTGCTACAGATGGAAAAATATTATCTCCAGAAGTGGCGGAAAACATTAAATCAGCATGTGTTATGAAGCCCTCAACTGTGGTTGTTGCGAAAGTGGAGGATAAGCATACGCCACCACCGCTACCTTTTGACCTGTTAGGGCTTCAAGCCTATATGTTAAAAGATAACATTGATCCAACGGAAACAATGGAAATTACTCAAAAGCTACGCTCTAAAGAGATAGCTGCTATTTCCTATAACCGCTCGGATTGTCGTTATCTTACAAGCGATCAATATGATGAAGCACCCGCAACCTTAGAGGCTTTAAAGAAATATATTAGCGGCGGGATACTTGAATCCGTTATTAATAACAACGGTTTCGATATTAAACGTAAAGGTATTGCGTTTAACGATGATAATGTAAGCGCACATACTGGTATCATTCCTTCGGCAGAACCGCGAAATCTTGATAAGCTTACTTCAAAAGAGAAAAAGGTTTATGAAGCTATAGTATTACGCTATCTGCTTCAATTCCTCGATGACAAGAAATACCAATCAGCAAAAGTTATTATCGAGTGTGAAGGTTATCGCTTTGGTGGGAGCGCAACAAAACTCGTTAGCCCTGGCTGGACTGCCCTTGAAGCTGAGGATTCCGATGATGACAGTACAGAGGAAAACACCGATTCGGCTTTTGATGCTATCAGTGCTGTGAACGTGGATGATGTAGGGGTTTGTAATGATGTGCGTGTAGATAAGAAAGAAACCAAACCGCTACCTGTCTACACTATGAAAACCTTCCTTGAAGATTTGAAGCGTGTTAGTCGTTACGTTACCGATCCTCACATCAAACAGCTTTTGTTAAGCAAAGACAAAGGTAAGAAAGGGGAACGTGGCGGTATCGGTACGCCAGCTACGCGAGCAACGATTATCAGTAATCTCGAAAGCACGGGCTATTTCACCGTACAGAACGGGAAACTTATTCCGACAGAGAAAGGTATAGGTTTTATTAAAAACCTCCCTGTAGCGGTTACAGCGCCTGATATGACAGCATTATGGCATGAGCAACAAATGATGATAATGGAGGGTGATCTTGAATTAGGCGATTTCATTATCAATATTAACAATACCGTTAAAGAGCTTATGAACCCTGAGCTTTCACATGGTATCGTTTCTGCTGCTCAAAATTTCGCTGATAATAAACCTGTAGGTAAATGCTTCTGCTGTTCTTCTGAAATGAAGCTAACACCTAAAGTCTATGCTTGTCAGAATGAAGGATGTGGTTTCAAAATTTGGCGTAAAATTTCTGAAAAAGAACTGACAGACAATCAAATGCAATTACTAATGAATGCTGGCAGGACGAAAGTGATTAAAGGCTTTAAATCTAAAGCTGGCAAATCATTTGAGGCAGCGCTTGTAATCGACAAAGAACAAAAACGGGTAACTTTCGAGTTCGCCGCCCGTAAAGCATAAAAGACGCGGGGAGCAATCCCCGCTTTCTCTTGTGTTTATATTAAATATAATTTATAGCTAGTGTCGTACTTAACTAATCACACTAAGAGGAACCGCCATGAGTGAATCTGAAAACGTCCGTAAAGTTCTTTCTAACATTCGTTCATTGAGAGCGTTTGCGCGTGAAGTTGATTTTGAGTTACTTAAGGATATGGCTCAAAAGTTCAACGCGGTAGTTGAAGAACTGCGTGAAGATGCGGAACGTGAAGCTAAAGAGCGTGAACAGCGTGATGCACGTAAACGCGAACTCCTTGAAATGATCGCCAGTGAGGGATTTTCAGTTGAGGAACTAACAGGCGCTTCTGATACGGGTACTACCCGAAAAAAACGGGTGGTACAGCAGGTTCCAGCCAAATATCAGTTTGAAGTTAACGGTGAAATGCAATACTGGACGGGCAGAGGGCGTAAACCTAAAGCTATTGAGGAAGCTATAGCAGCAGGAAAGAAACTGGATGATTTTTTGATTCCTGATGATAAATAAGGGGGCGGAGTAGTGCATAAGAACAAAGATAAATTTGTGACTGACTGGTTTTATGTGCCTTGCGCATCACAAAAAAAGCTACAGCGAACAGGATTTTTAGGCCTGGGTGATCCCAAAATCGTTAAAGACTACGTTAACAATGTGCCTGATTTAGATGATTATGCCGCAAAGCTTGCTGAGAGCTATAACAAGCTTGATAGCGCGGGGTATGAGGTTATCAACATCGTGCCTATAAATATTGGCTCAAGTGATCAGTGCTTTCAGGAAAACAAAAATTATGTGGGTGATGTTGGTTACAGCATTACGCGCGGGGCGGTTGTTGTGGGTAAACTTAAATCGGAAGGGAATGATAAATGATCAAATTTTTGAAGGTTGCAGTTCTGCTGAGTAGTACGTTTGCGGCTTCCTGCTTTGCTGCTAGTTCGCCAGTTGTTGATACAAATGCTGCTGTAGTTCTTGAGCAGATCAAAACACAAAACGCCGAAACTAACGCGCTGCTAAAAGAGTTGGTAAAGCAGAACGCAGGGCGGGTATCTGAACAAGCTCAAACATCTTGCTACTTTGACGGCAAGCTATATACACAAGGCGCTGTTGTTGATGAAGGAAAACAGTTCTGTGGCGAGGAAAACGGCTCACCAAAAATCCGGCCAATCGAAAAAAAATAACATTATCTTTAAGCCCGCCTGAGCGGGCTTTTTTTTGTTCAAATTATCAGTCTGATTCTTGTTACTTGCCATTCATCGTAAACTCATGATTTGAAAGAAATCTCATAAAACGCCGGCGAGCTGGCCAGCTGCGACCGCGTGAGCCTCACGCGCCTGATTCCGTCAATTATTTTGGTGTATTAATCGCTTGCAATAGTGCCAAACGGCACTATAATTGTATTGTACAATACAAAATGAGAAACAAGAGATGAAGCCAGCAATCAAAGCCTATAGCGAACTCCAGCAAGCATACGATTTTTTCAATACAACGCTTTTTAATGGTGATCTGCCGGATATGCTTCTGACTCTACAGCGGGGGCGTAACACCTTCGGCTATTTTGCTCCGTCACGTTTTGCGGGGGAGTCGGTGCTGTCCGAACTGGCGATGAATCCAGATTATTTTGGTGGTCGCTCGCTCGCTGATACGCTCTCTACGCTTTGTCATGAAATGGTTCACGTATGGCAGCATTACACGCCAGGCGTAAAGCAGTGCAGGGGCGGGTATCATGATCGAGTTTGGGGCAAGAAGATGGAAGAAGTAGGTTTGATGCCGTCTAATACGGGAATGCCTGGCGGGAAAAAGACGGGTCAGCAAATGACGCATTACATTATTCGCGGTGGACGTTTTCAGACCGCAGTTTATGACCTGCTTAAAAATGGCTTTTCGATCTCCTGGTATGATAAGTGGTCTGAGGGCGCTGTAATCCCTTCTAAGGCCAATCTCGATATTCTTGATGATTGGCTCAAGGTAACAGACAAAAACGATAAGGAGCTTATCAGCAAGCTTACTGAGACAGTAAGCAAAGGCAAGGCTGCAATTATTGATGGCAATGATGATGCTGATGCAGGGATAATGATTAAACCTCCTGTAAAGGGCGCTACAGGCCGTGCTACGTTCTGCTGCCCTGAGTGCGGTTTGAAAGCGTGGGCGAAACCTAGCGCTAACCTGATGTGCGGTGATTGTGAAGTTGATTTGATTGTTGAGGGGAATTGATATGAAAAATAAATTAAAATATAAATTGCTGCATATTAGATTATTAGGAGTTTTATTAGGTTGCGCTGTGATACTCGCAAGCTGCTATTACTCAATTGCTTCTTTGTTTGGTGTTTTTAATCCTATCATGTGGCTTTCGGCCTTTCTTATTGATTCGCTGACAGGAAAGAAAGGCTCTTTCCCTCAATCAATTCATGATTATAGTTCGTGGTGGGATAGGTTAGAGTTTTCGTTTCCTGAAATAATGCAGTTTTTTATGGCTGGTTTGTTCCTATGTGTAATTGTATACGCTACATTCCATGCAACGGTTATTATAGCTGGTTATATTGCTGAACTCTTAGAGCGCAATTATATTAAATACATTTTTGGCGCTCGCTTTTTACGCTTGTATGAGAAAATGCAAAAGCGTAAAGGTAAAATTATAGCTCGCCAGAATAAAAAAACATGCGAAAAGGATGATCTAAATGATGCAACTTTTGAGCATTATACAAAGTGGAAAACCTTCTATAAAAGTGACCTGAGCTTTGATGAGTGGAAAAACAAAGTCCTGAATATCAATTCAAAGAGTTGAAGGAGGCAGAATGAGCATTCAAGATCTAAAGGGTGATGAGAGAACCATTATTGTTGTAGCTTTGCAAGCATTGCACCGTGAGCGGTTAAATTCATACAATGCCGCCTGTCTTGCCTGTGAGCTTTCTGGTAAAGAATGGCCGTCAATAGAGATCTTCGGCCTTGAAGAAGTAGATAAGGCGCTGCGGCTGATTGGTGCAGCGCCAGCCAGATAGATAATACTTACATATCAATAGCTTAGTGCGCATAATCATTGTTATGTTAAATCAGTGCCAAACGGCACTGATTTAACCCTACCCTTTGAACAGATCTGAGTATGTGCCTGTTGCGTTTGTGTGCCTAATGGCACTTTTTTTGTTCGTTGCTATTGCATATTAGGCGCTTTGAGCCTAATATGAATTTAACGGGTTGCGTGTACCAGCGCCCTTCCTTTTAAATTAGCGGAGCGATTATTACAATGAAGCTTAATAAAACCAGTCTGGTATCTTTAATGCTTTTCACTTTTGCGACTCATGCCGCCCCGCTGCCGCTAACTTATTACTTCAAAGATAGCGATTCAGCTAACATTTCGCTGGATGAACCAGCTACAGGTTGCGTTATGACGGGGATTCTTGTCCATCCTGTAAATAAACCAGAAACAAAGGTTATTTGGTTTAATCAAAAAACATGCCGTAATAAACAGTATGAAGTAAGCTTTATCAGTAATGAAATTAAAGCCCCTGATAACATCATTCATAAAGGTGAAACAGTACAAGTTACCCCTGCTAACGTACAAATAGTAAATCTACACTCACTTTAATAGTGTAAGGGTTGGTTAATAATGGCGGCTAATACAGGTATGCTTACAATTGATTTTAAGAGCTTTGCGGATTCCATTAAAATAACTGAAGGTGAATTAGCTTATCTTCTTGAACATGAGCAGGTCTATAAAGGCATTCCCTTACCTAAACCAATCTCTGTAGGCTGGAACAAGAAACGAAAATTTCTTTTCAAAGATGTTTCTGCATTTCTTGAGCAACTTAATAAGGCGAAATAATGAAACGGAAGTTAGTTTATTGGGTCATTGTTGTATGCTTCCTCCCTTCCCTCTCGCTGGCTGCAACTGTGACACGCATCCTCGATGGCGATACGTTAGAGGTTACAGAGGATAGTAAAACTCTACGTGTTCGTCTGATCGATATTGATGCACCAGAAAAAAAGCAGCCATACGGCCAAAAAGCAAAACAGTTCCTAACTGACTTTGTGAAGGATGCCGACGCGGTAGCAGTCAGAAGCATGGGAACAGATCGTTATGGTAGAACGCTGGCGCAAGTGTACGTTAAGAAGTGTGATAGTGAATGCTTGTCGTACCTGGTCAATGCGGAAATGGTTAAAAATGGCTATGCGTGGGCGTATCGTTACCATGATAAACCATCCAGTAAGGCTATGGAGCGCGAGGAAAACGAAGCGCGTAAGAACCGGCTCGGCCTGTGGCACGACAATGAAGCAATCGAGCCGTGGAAATGGCGAAAATTACATAATCAGCATAAGGAGTAATAGCTATGGAAAACCTAAGTATTAATCAGGAGCGGTTTAGAGAGCTTGTAAGCAAGTACCCTACCCTGTACAGCCTTTGGGATTGGGAAAGTCGGGAGATACGCTTAGAGGCGTTTAAACACGCCCTAACTGTGTTGAGTAGCGGAGAATACATAATGGCTGTTTTCTTTGCGCGTGTATGGTTAGGGAAAGATGAAAAATATAGTTACAACATACTTAATGCTTCTTTTGATTTCGTACATGCGGCTAAGGTGCTTGATAATAAAAGTTTGCTGCTTATTTCCGACTTTTTTAAAGATCCATTTTGGCCTTAAAAGGTTAATGCGTACAAAAAATAATAAATACTCTTGCATATTAGGCGCAAAACGCCTAATATAGTTCCTGCGGGGGCGACAGAAAGCCACTCGTTCCGAGAAGGCTAAGCCCTCTAAGGAAACGAATGAAACTTTCTGATGTTGCAACCATTAAGACGAATTTCCCTGATGCTGATTTTTGGATAGTTCGTCGAGGCTCTTTAAAAACCGTTGGCGAACCCTCCTACACTTTCAACCCTGAAAGCATAGGAGTTAAGGTAACAAGGCCGGATCTGGTGCTTTCACGTTACCTTTATTACTGCTTCCTTCACCTGCACCAATCAAAGGTATGGGAACCAGTAGCAACGGGATCGCTTAGCCTGGTTAACATCAAGGTTTCTGACGTTAAAAACATCGTCCTGGAACCGCGCTAAAGAAAGGGGGGGATTACCCCCCTTCTTATAAGGGGGTATAAATGAATAAATCAAAAGAAAATGAGAACGGCTATTTAGTACGTAATAATTGGCTCTTATACGTTTTTGCTGCATTTATGGTTGTAAGTAGTCAATGGATGTTAGCAACGCTAGAAGTTGGCTTCAAGCTTCCCGATATTCTTATTTATGTTGTCGCCTGCGTTCTGCTTGTTTATGGTGGCTTCTTGAATATGTTAGCTGGTACAACAACAGCTATTGTTTTCCGAATCGGTTTTATATCGATTCTTTTATTCGTCGCTATCGGATGGTTATTTAAAATACTTGGCTTATATTAAATATAAATTTCTTTTTATCTTTTTCGCTGAAAGACGGGTTTTGAAAGGTCATATATGAAAAATGAAATCAAAATTACACTTCCATCGTTGAATATGCAGCGTATGGAGATCTTCAAAAAGGGGATCGAGCAATCAATCCTAGCTTTGCAATCGAATGCTGCGGCTGCGCCCTACCCTAAAGCAAAAGCGGTTGATTATTCAACTCTGGATGAACGTTATTTTTTGACAGTAGAACAAGGCTGGATAGTACCACCACACAAACTGGTTAATGCGTGGTTTGAACAGTTTAAATCTACCATTCCTGAATATGGTTCTGATAGTAGCCTTGCCGCTTTGTTAGGCATTCATTCAAACGGTGCAAGCCGACGCATCAGAGAGTACAGGAACGGTGAGAAACCTATTCCTTACGGGATCTGGCGTAAGTTTCTTGTAATTACTGGTCGAGTACCGCAAGAAATCTATCCGGTGTTAGGCGTGTTTGATACAGAGGGCGAATGAATATGAATATTAATCCAATGGAAAGGTATTTAAATTTATTTATAGCCTATTTGCATGAACCATTAGGGATAGCATGTGTTTCAATTGTCGTCATTTTGATAGTTTGGATGTGTTATAGAGATCCAGACCTGTGGTATTGGGTGTTATGTGTAGCGGCTATAGTTCTTGTCTCTTACGCTATTTTATATTCTTCTGGTGAGACTGAGCTAAAAAAAGAAGAATGGAAAAAGTGGGCTAGTGAGCATTGCCAAATCGTAGCAAAAAAAGATGGCTCTACTTCCCTTGAAACTGGTATAGGTGTTACAACAAACGGACAAGCGGCAACCGGAGTTTTTACAAATTCAACATCAGATCAAACAGCTTATAAATGTGATGATGGTATAACTTACTGGAAAAATGATTAAATGGATAAGTTAGGATATTTGCTTAAATTTCGCCGTTCTAATAATGATGAAACGCTTGAAAAAGTAGTTGAACACATGGAGCCAAAAGTAAGCAAGGAAGATTACAACGCTTTTCAGGCTGCCGCAGACCATAGACGCGCAGAGTTAGCCTGTCACCAGATTTTTGATAAAGTTCCTAAATCGGCTTGGAAATTTGTTAAATAAGAACATGAGGAAAGTATAATGAAAGCTATAAACGCAAAAGTAGAAGGCTCAAAGTTGAGTATGCTTACTTTATTTGGGGGGCTTGTATTTTTATTTTTTTTATCTATGTCAACTTATTTAGCCTATTTGTATTTTAACTCTCCCTCTCCTTCATCAGTTAATAAAAATGACACTATCAATTTATCTATGGTTGCCGAACCAGTTTTAGCCTCAACAGGCGATATTATTAGTTTACAGGATGCAAGATGTAAATATTATGGAAAATTAGTAAATGCTAAAGATGAGTTTGGAGGAGCGAGGGGGTTATACATTCAGATTAATTATAAGGTTTGCGGGGATCTCAAAGAGGAAACGGTTTTAAGAAGTCGAACCTATGATTTAAATACGCTTATAGCTATAGGTGAAAAAGTATCGCTTTATCAGAAATAAATCCCACATTTGGGAATGTTTAAATAAAAAAATGAGGTCTGTATGTCAAATGACAATAAAGTAACATTAGGTGATGTCAAAAGAAGTTTTTTCTATTTCTTGACTGTTTTTTGTGTCTTTATTCTTTCATTGCCAGGCATTATAAATATGGCTTATCTATCTACAGCAATGATCATATTAAAGTGTGTTTTGGGCATTGTCTTAATAGTTTGTGTTGCGGCTAATGGTTCTTCATTTATTGAAAAATTATTGCTTTATATCAAAAACAAAAGTGCAGATCAAAAATAAAAGCCCCCGAAGGGGCTTTTATTTTATTTCTTTTTGCTTTTAAGCACCTTCACAAGCTGCGTTACGGCAGTGATAAGAGTGGCAATAGCGAGGATGATTTGAGGTAGGTTTTTGATTAGTTCGATGATCATCTTACTGACCTTTCAATTTAAGGAGGGTTGCCGTTTCCGACATTGAAATTATCCTATTTCTCACCCTTCCTTACCAATTGAAATTTTGGATCTCCAGCCCCTATACGATTGAAGTTATCTATAAGCTCTCGGTATGCCATGCCCCTGACGGATAAAGATATGACTAGGGGCAAACTCTATGCAAACACATAGAAAACTCATTGCAAACACAAAGCAAACAAAGAGCAAACAAAAAAAGCTTGCAATAGTGCCATACGGCACTATACTAATCATTAGTTCCATACGGCACTTTTGAGGTGAATACATGCAAGCTAAATCTCAACGTAAAATTATTCAGGAAACCAGCCAGCGATTTAATAGCTTAGTCCAGGCAGGTGCGAAAAACGACATTGCTTATAACTTTTATCTTGCTTCTCTGCGTCTTGATTTAAAAGCCGCTAATCGTCAACCAAATCAGAAGGTGTAAAATATGAAAACTAAATCATTTTTTGATCGTGATGTAATAGCAATTAAATCAGAAGATAAAAAACGCTGCCGCCAGAACGTAAAGAAAGCGAGAATGGCTAAAACCGTTAACAAGCGAGGGGGTTGGTTATCGGAATACTGAATTATATTAAATATAAAGGGCTTCTTACGAAGCCCTTTTTGCTATATGTTGTAGTATGTTGTAATTATAAATATCTGAAAGGAACTATAAGGGGGTTGGTATGCCGCATGGGAAGGTTATTTTTAACAAAAAAGGGCGTTGGGATTGGCTAGATAGAGCGTGTGATGTTAGCAAGGAAGAACTGAACCAGGAAGAATGGTTTATTGCTGATATGTATTACCCGCCTGATGAAAATTACGATCCATCGATGCACGAACAACAAATTCAAGGTTTCCTGTCAAAACCTGATGAACTGGTGCGATACGATAGATAGGCCGCAATGCGGCCTTTTTTTTTTAGTCGAACCGCACCGCAAGCCGTGCTGAGGCGTACCGCAGCGAAGCGAGGAACGAACAGCGCGGCTGAGGAGCGGATAATACACCAAAATAATTGACGGAATCAGGCGCGTGAGGCTCACGCGGTCGCAGCTGGCCAGCTCGCCGGCGTTCAGTGCGTTTTCTTTAAAAGCAGGCACTTAGCATTCCCGCCCCGCGTTAACACACATTCAGTAATTTTGAGCATAAATTACCTCCCTGCCCTGCGACACAAAAAACCCGCCTCTAAGGGCGGGTTATCATGGTTAACGATCAAAGGATATTTTGGGCTGTTGTGATGGTTTGGCTTGGTCTTGCGTATGCTTTTCCCGTTGCGGGGTTGATGCCTGGAAAGGTTTAGGCGTAAACGCATCGTTATACGCTTTACCATCCCCGCCTAAAAGGAAGTCTTTAGGCAGCTTAGAAGCCACGATAACCATTTCTTTAGCTTTCGCCTGTTCACTACTGCTGCCGTTCTTAGCGAACGCCTCAAGCACATTTTCACGCGCTTCTTTAGCCGTTGCGATTTTATCCTTAAGATAGTCCAGCACTTCGGCCTTATGCTCTCTGGCTGTCTCTGAGTTACCTGATTTCACGTACTGATCATGGCGTATCAATTCCTTAGAAAGTTCCATTTCAGCTTTACGAATATCGCGGTCAACCTGAGCAGTTGGCGAGTTGTGAGCATCGCTGAAATAGCTCATGGTAGATATGCCTTTTTCCTCCAGTGCTTTTTTTATACTGGATACAACCGCCATTTCTTTTTCATACTGCTCGATGTTGCCGCCCTGCTCCGGTTTGTGGATCTCTTTCATTGGTTGTCCATTGACTATTACGCGATAGGCGGTTGAGTCATTTTCCATCGCTTCAAACTCAACACGAATATCCTTATTGACGCTACGCCCATTTTCGTTAATGGTTACAGCCGGAATACTAACCTCTCCTTCTGCATAACCTTGTTCAAGCTGCTGCGGTGTGAACTGGCTAAGTTCCTCATTAGCAAGCAATGGCATTCTGATAACGTCAGGATCGGTCTGGGCGATTTCAGAGGCCGTTTGAATGTAAATATCCATAGGAAGGTCATTAACAAGAATTTTAGTCCTGTTGCTTTCCTGGTCATACATGGTTGTTACATGAAGCTCAAGACCAGTAGCCGAACGCGACAATTCAGGTTTAGTTGCGATCTGCTCGATAAGCTCACCAACACTCTTATCGGGGGATGTTTTGGCATTCTCCGCAAGCTCTTTGAAAGAGATATTTCTTTCTGAAAGCGTAACAGCAAGCTCTCTTACGCTATCTCTTGAAAGCTCATTGTAAGGTAGATCCCTTGCCTTAAAGCCGGTTAACGTAAGCTCTGACTGCGCCTCTCGTTCCTGCTGCGGCTTGCTGGACGTTGCGCCGCTGCTGTTGGCCTGTTCCTGAGTTGCGCCGCTACGTTCTGCTCGCTCCTGGGCGAACTGCTGTTTGAGTTCTTCAAAGCGCTCCTGATATTTTTTAGGTCTGAACTCAACCTCAAGCCCGCGCTCGGCTGCTATTTCGATAGCCTTTTCCTTGAAGCCTGGCATACCTGTAAGCTGAATTTTCCCTTTGTACTTTTCTGCGGCAAGTTCAAGACCTAACGCAATTTTATCTTTATCGCTAATCAGCGTCGGGAACTCTATCTTATCCCCCTTATCTATAAACGCAGTGCCTAACAATGAAGTTTTATATTTAACATCACCATTATCCTGTTTAGATGGTGTTAAATCATTTAATGCGAGGCGTTTTTTCTGCCGCTCATTAAATTCTTCATTTTGATTAATCTCGTTATAATGACGCTTAAGATTAATGCCATATTCAGGTTCAAACGGGCTGAAAGCATTTTTTTCAGCAGCACCACCAATCACGTCTGATAAACGTCCCATATTGTTACCCCCTTCTCTATTCTGAATGTAATTTGAGATTAAAAACTCGGTTTCTACTTTTTCGAAACGAGATAGTAGATTCCTTTGAACATACTGATACTGCCTAACCTCCTTATCATGCCTTAATTTGTTAAAAACGGCGACTGAAAGAGCCGCTTTTCTCTCTGCATAAGTCATTTTCCTACTGAATATTTCAGCACGTTCCTTGAAGTATGATTGTTTGGTTTCATAACGCATAACCTTACAATTATAGTTTAGTTCCTTTCTTAACTCTTTAATTTTTCCGAAATATTCAGGACGATAATTCTGATTAAATTCTTGCCATGCTTCTTTAGGAAGTTTTATCTTGGCCTTAGCCATTTCATTGTTAAGTTGCTCGTCATACGACTGACGAAGATAAGATTTTGCCTCATTCCATGTGAATTTCATTTCTTTAGTAAGAAAATCTGAAACATTCAGATTTAATTTACCTGCGCTAATCCTGTCCGAACCATCTTTAGCTTTTTTAACGGTGTACTGATTTGTATCAATACCGTGAGTGTTTGACAGGCGATTAAGCAAGTGCTGACCAGAAAGTAACTGGCGAATATTTTTGAACTCCGCCAGTTCGCTTTCAGTAGCAACGGTTTTCTTTTCAATATGCGCTGTAGCTATTGAACCTGTTACGCTTTCTACTCTACGGGGATCTCGTGCGCTCCATCGCAATCCGTTATGTTCATATTCTTGCTGCCGCCCGTCTGCCACACTATTGATCTGAACTTCTCGCAAAAGCACGCTGCTTTGTTTGGCTTGGCTGCTGTTATACTCCCGCTCTCGTCCTGAGTGTTCATATCCGTCGAGGTCAGAAACCAGTTCGCGTGGTAGCACTTCTGGCAAGCCAAAGGTAGTGTTGGCAATATGCTTATGTCCACGGTTTTGATTACCTGGCTCTTTATTGCTTTTTTCTCTATTGGCTCGTCGTCCAGAACTTTCAGTATGCTCATACAAACCCCTTTCTCTATTTAATATAATTTCACGCTTTTCTTCGGCACTGGCGGCACGGTAAGAATGTTGGACTTTCTTTGATGCTTTATTGATATATTTAATTTCTTTACTGACACGGTTTTGCCATTCATCAACCAGTTTATCTACCTGTTTCAATGAAAGCTTAGGTTTCTCTAACCGTCGTTCTTCAATATACTGCCGCTGAAAGAGCGGAGATTTTAAGTTAATATAATTTGATTCTGCACTGGTCTTGATAGCCAAATACTCATTAGACGTTCCTTTATTGCGAATCCTTACTTCGCTATATTTATTTTGCAACTCATTAATGAACGCATCATAGCTCCTGATCTCTTTGTCATTAATAATTGCAAAAACCTCTTTTTTAATGTCAGTTCTGAATCCTTTAAAGGTATCGGCTTTTACCCTAGATAAAATCTGTGCCTGATTATCATCAGTCACACGCACAAAATCTTTTGGACTTTCAAGGTTAAATTTCTGGTTCAATTTTTCCTGAATGGCATCATGATACCGTTCATGATGTTTATAAAGTCCAACCGGATCTAACGCGCCGCCAGTAAGAAGGTTTTGTTTAGGAATAACAATATGTACGTGTGGCTTACGTTCTTTTTCCTCGCCTGTAGTCCTGTCTGTAATGCTCTTGATTTTAGGTAAGTGAGCTTCGGCGTAAAAGTTCACTTCATCATCTTTATACGCTGCAAGGAACATTGATTTATACTCTTTCACAACTTGCTCAAGAGTTTCTACAGGCACTTCGTTTTCACGAAAGCTAATAGTGATATGTAAATATCTGTCCTGGTTCTTATCAGGAATGGCGTTGATAATATTTTCTGTAAGTGCCAAATTCCCCTCAAGACAAACTCTCATATCCAGTTCGTCACGATTAAAGGCACGGCCTTGTTTCTGCCCTTCACGCAGATATTCAGCTATTCCAGCATTACCACCTCTAACCCTTACGATTGCCATTTTCAAGCCCCATTTCTAATAACTTTTCAATACCTTGTAAAACTTTAATACCTGATAACATAGCTTCTTCACTGATTATTTTAGCCGCAAAAGCGGAATTAATTTTTTTAGCTATCTGGTTAATATTATTGCTGGCTTTGTTATAATAAAAAATGAGTTTACTGTAATCAGGGTTTTTTACTTTCTTTTGCGGGGCGTTAATAACAACGCCGCCGCCATTTGTTTTTGTTTTGATAATGGCGCGAAGAAGTTCAGAGCGGCTTAGGTTCGCATCTTTACACATTGCATCATACATAGCAGCTTCAGATTCAGGAACTCTGAGGCTCAATACTACGGTGCTTTTGTTTTTTTTGGTTTCGTTCTTTTGCATGACTCGTAGAGGCTCCTGTTCTGGCGCTGTTAGCCTTGTTCGTAGAACTAGGCGGCATCAGGGGATTCAAAGGGGATTTCCCCCTTTGGCACGGCGATTATATACTAGGTGAAACCTAGTGTATACATCGCTAACGTGCCTCGGTGTTTCCCTTGACCTTTTCAGGTAAACAATAGACGGACACCAGAAAAACATCAAGCAAACACTATACAAACAATCAGCAAACAGAAAAGCAGTGGTGGTGAACTGATAGCAAACAACCTGCAAACACAAGGCAAACACAAAGCAAACAAAAAAGGCTTGCGTATAGTTTATGATTGTGTATATTAGGTACTGGTTAGCTCAAGGGTGAAAACATGACAACAAGTAAAGGTTTATTAACATTTAAATCATTCAGCGATACGCCCTTTGCTAGAAGTAACAGCGTTATCATAAGTCAGTTGATAGATGAAATTGATGAGCTGATACATAAAGGATGTTCGCGTGAATTGATTTATAAAAGTCTGACATCTGAACCCTATAATCTGGTAGTTACATACCAATCTTTCGTTACTCTGCTATCCAGAGCCAGGGCGAAGAAAAGAAAAAACCCGCTTAGCAGTGATGGGGGTGAATATCAGAATCCACGTCCAGTAGTTACTACTCCGCAAAATTCAGGTGGGGCAGAACTACCTAAAGGCGTAAAACTTTTCAAAAAGATGAATAGTGATGCTCCGAAGTTTGAGCAGAATCCAAATCCTAGTTTAGATGAATTATTGAAGGGGAAATAACAATGGCTAAAGAAGTTGCAAAAGAAACTAATGCTGATGCTAAACTGCATCCAGTAGCGGCATTTATCACAAACAGCATTAACGTTGTCATGACGGGTAAAGGTGGTGTCGGTAAATCTTATGTTGCTCAAACTCTGAGCCAGTATTTCCTTCATTATAAGCGCATCGCTACAAGCACAAGTGATTCAGATCCGGTTAATGCTTCTACTTTCCGAATCAAAGCGCTCAATCCTGAGTTTATCAAAATCATGGAAAATAATACTATTCTCCAGTCTAATTTTGATCAGGTTATTGAAAGCTTCGTGGCAAATGAAGATATTACCTTTGTTCTCGATACGGGAGCTTCAACTTACGTTCCTTTGATGCAATATTTCTATGATAACGATCTGGTTGATTTCTTCTCGTCGCTGGGTCGTCCTGTATTCCTTCATACAATCATTATGGCAGGTCAGGAACTGCCTGATACGCTTAATGGCTTTAAATCCCTTTGTGAAATGGTTAAGGGTACAAATGTTAAAGTTGTCGCCTGGATTAATGAGTTAAAAGGAACTCCGATTGTAGATGTAAAAGGGGTTAGCACTCCATTAATTGAAACGCCGTTCTTTGAAAATTTTGCTGATAGCCTCGGTGGGGTTGTCGTTATAGAAGATCGCAAGAGCGATGCTTTTACCGCAGACCTTAAGGCGCTTACATCTAAAAATCTGACGCTTGAAGAAGCAAAACAAAGCAGTGAGTTTAATATTATGCAAAAAACGCGCCTCAACAAAGTATATAAGGCCGTTTATGATCAGTTAGATGAAATCTATACAGCTTAATTTTTAAATAAGCCTGATTATATCAGGCTTTATTTATAGGGGGCGTTATGAGTGAAGATGGAAAAAGATTAACAAGTGTTGAGATTCCTGATGGACTTCTCAAACAATCAAATCGCACTGAAAAAGATCAGGAGTTGATAACTAAGCTCAAACATATGTATATCGAAAAAGGGATAAAAATTACTGACGATGATCCCCTTATCGCTATATTACTCGGTCAGGATGTTTTGCTAAGCATCTATGACACGCAGTTATCAGAACGTATTAACAATCGTTTTAACACTCTTGAAACGGCTTTAAACTCGTTTCCTGTTCGTGTAAGCGATCAGCTTAATGAACGTGCGGAAAACTTTCTTAACCTGGTCGATAAAGTAGATAATCAAGTTGAGCAACATCTTAAAAGCGAACTTAAAGGTTTTCAGGAAAATGTGCGTGATTATGCTCAATCAACTGAAAACCGCTTAAAATCAATTAAAGTCGATGGAAGCGCCAGTAAAAGTGAAAGTATCAGTTACGCCAAAGTTTTTGGTGTAAGCTTCATCGCCTCTGCGTTCGCTGTGGCGGTCGTACTGGCGGCCTTTTACTATGGATTCCTTGTTAGGTAAAATGTTTCCTTTACAGGCTTAAGAGGTACTTCATGAGCAAACTTACTGATAATTTAGACCTAGCTGATTTTGGGAATACTCCGCAGCGTGGCGCTAAAACGCTGCAAGCAGCTACTGAGATCGGAGATAAGAACGAGTTAACTGTAAAAGAAATGGATATTCTTATTGAAGCCGACTATTACAAAAAAAATGGGGAATTTAAAACATCTAGTGAAATTATCAAAATCAGACTAGATGAAATATTTTCTGTAATGGGATTCGTAGCTGAATATTCTTCGCGCTGGAAATCAATTATGGAAGATGAAACCGCAAAACAGGATTTTATTAAAACTTACAGAAAGGGTGTTGTAGGGTTAATACAAAGAGAGTGGTTTGGGAAGAAGTAATTTATATTAGATATAATGCCCCTTACGGGGCTTTTTATTTAGAAGAAAATAATGAATGAAATTCATCCTGAATCATTAGCGGTTTTCCTGGGCGTTTATTTTTAAAATAGCGCCCTCTTGGTAAACGCTCGCCAGCTTTAAGTTTATAAATCCACTCTTTAAATGCTGCGTTCGTTTTGATGCGACTTCCATCAAGACGAACCAGTTTACCATCATCCCCTAATTTCAGGCCAAAATCACTTAGGCTTTGTGTAACATCAACTGTTTTAGAAGCAAAATACTCTTTCATATTATTTACTACCTGTAGCTTTAAAAATAGAGATTGTATTGTACAATACAATTTTAGTAACGCTTAGTTATTAATAGCCGCACAAAGTACAAAACACCGATAGTGATCCCCCTGGGTATAGCTATCTGCGTCACTATTTCTCTGATACTCAAATTCAAAGAAAGCTTTGGTAACGGTTGGCCTGTAAAAACTTCGTGCAGTGTCGGCAAAATGCCAGCCGCAACGCCTAACTGAGCCAGTATGATAACGAATACCAGCATATTTAATGATATGTGCTTTAGCGGCCTAGCAGCGATTCTAAGCAATTTTCCATTATTCGCAGTGTTAACCCTAAGCTTTTTGTTTACGCCCCTTATTGCATACTCTGAGGCCGCAGAAAGGCGTTCGTATCCTGCCAGTATTTGATTTAGGTCTGCGTAGGTAAAATTTCCTGTTTCTCTGGTACGCATGATTACATCTTGAGCAATCGGGTGATCGGCATCAATAATAAGGCTGAGATCGCGGCTATCCAGGTGCATCCGGCTTAACCGTGATTTGCTGTATCTCTTTACGGCGGCTGCGCCAACGGTAAAAAGCCCTAAGTAAGTAAGTAACGGATAAGTTACGTAGTCACTTTTTACAAACCAAAAGATAGCCCCAGGCATCAACACCGCCATGATACCAACAAGAACGAGAGCGCCGGTGATTGTGTTCTTCCTGTTCTGAACGTCAATCATGCCTCTGAACCTTTTAAGATAATCATTGTTATTCATACCCGCCTCCAGACGAAAGAGGGGGCTTAAGCCCCCTTTATCCTTACTTACCTTTAATTTCCGCTTCTATCTCTTTTTGCAGGGCAATGATTGCCTCGTACTGATCTTTGGTGAGATTAAGCTGATAACCACTATCAGTTTCAACGGCCTCGAACCCAAAAATGAGATTCACAAGGCTGTCAGAGATTGATTTTGTGATGCTTTTCTTTGACTTGGTAGCCCCTTTATCAGTGCCACCTTTTGGTAAATCTGTACCTGATTCACCACCACTGCTAGCCGCTGGAGCAGCATTCGTAACGTCCTGAACGTTGTTATCGGGTGAATTTTGGTCGTTTTCCTTTGGTAAAACTGTACCTGATTCACCATTATCATCATTTGGTAAATCTGTACCTGATACATTTTCTGGCGCATCGGGTTTCTTGCGGCGCGTTTCTTCATAAAGGGTTTGTGCTGCCGTGAAAGACAACTCACCACTTTGTACTTTAGCAAGCAGATCCGAAGGCCATTTTCTTACTGCTGTGAGGTACTTATAAACATGCGGTACAGATTTACCAGCACGTTCCGCGATCTCCTGAACGGACAGCCCTTTATCGGTGTTATAGCGTTCGTACAGCACGGCCATTTCAATCGGGGTATGGTTACGCGCGGAGTTAGAGGTAAGCTGATCATCATCTTCAACAACATCAACATACTCAATATCCACACCAAAAAGCTCTTTAGCCAGGGCGATAGCACGGTAACGGTGTTCACCGTTATTTACCCAAATTTTTCCGTCCTCCACGATTACTGAGAGAGCTGGTACTTTGATGTTGTGCGCATAGCTGTAAGCAAGCCCCTTGATGTAATCCTTAACTTCCTCGCTGTTCCAGTATTCATCCTGTGAAAGATAAATGCCGCGCACGTTATGACCAGGCTTAATGTTAAGTTCGGAATAAAGCACTTTGTAACTATCTGCGCGCTTGATAACGCCTTTTTCAGCAACGCTGCGTAATTTGCTCAAGCTATCAATATTGGTAGTAGCCATTTTCAACCCCTTCATTAAGTAACCGTGTGATTGTCTAACTGCTTTCTATACATACTATTATAGTGCCATATGGCACTTTTGCAACTACTATTTATATTAAATATAAAAAAACCTGCCGAAGCAGGTCAGGGGGCGGGTTAGCTGAAACATTCAGCTATCTGCGGTTTCATGTCCTGAGCCACGAACGCCAGAACTGAGCGAAGATGTTTTTCATCACGGATAAAGGCGGGGATTTCCTCACGGGTTGCATCACTGAGCCAGATGTTGCCTTTATAAGAAAAAGATCCATCGTCATTAGCAAACAGGCTAAACATTGGTTCGCTGCTGTCATCATCAACGCATACCCAAATAAATGGTTGTTTATTTTCATCGCAAAAATCAGAGTCTAAAATTAACTGGCGAGCTTTAGCGTAATTCTGAGTTGTTTTAGTAACGATATTCATAAAATCACCTTTGCTATTCATGTTTACCTGAGAACAAAGTAATTATAGTGCCATATGGCACTTTTAGCAATGGTATTTTATATTAAATATAAAAAATCCCTGCCTAGCAGGGATATAAATTACTTAATGTTGTTTTTAATACTTCTTTGCACATCCTCTGCTGTTAGATTATCTTTCCTTGCTGCTACCTCTACTGTTTCTTTTAATTGCGCTGGCGTTAATGGCTTATTGCTGTAAGAAAAAATACGATTCAAATACTGCTCTAAGTGATTCATTAGTTTATCCTCGCTCCAGTTAACTAACTAAATATAGTATAGTGCCAAATGGCACTAATGGCAAGATAATTATAGTAAATATAAAGTTTGTTTTTATATGCTGATATATTAAATGCGATGGGGGAGGGGAGGGGGAGAAAAATCTAAAAGCAACTCCTTCACTGCTAAGCCTGTTTTGACTTTAAAAAAACCCGCCATGTCTGACGGGTTTATAAATAATTTAGGATCAATGATCAAAGCTGAATTCTTTTTTGAAGTTCTCTTTTTTATCAGCGGCCTTATCTTTTTCCTTCATACCCTGAACTTCATAGATTGCATCACAATCTTTTGCTTCGCTGGAACCTGTTTTACAAAGCGCTAAGCCTTTATGATAAGCACCTGCATTTTCAGCTTTCATATAGAAATCAATTTTTTCTTGTTTATCATCACAACCAGAAAGCATAAACGCAGATACCAGCAGAGCAACTAAAGTAACCTTATTCATAATACCCCCTAAAAATTTTCTTATCGTCCCGCCAGTGACGCTATATGTTATGTGGCTAACTGTCAATCAGAGCGCCGCCACTATCGCCCTGATCTAGCTACTTTCGCGGGATAATAGCCCCTATATGCCGTGGCTGTACTTCCTCACCTCTCGCTATGGCTGTTCGAACATGGTTTAAGTCTCGCGCCCGTTCTATATCATCAAGAGAATTATAAATTGCAGACGAGTAAAGTTTTACATCATCCATTACGAACGCCATTAAAGGTTTTTCTTTTTCAAGTGATGGATGGGTGATTATCGTCATACCCTCAAGAGTTTTCACTTGTTTCTCTAAATCGTTCGTAACTTTTTTATAATAGTCGATAATCTCATTGGTACTCATGCTGTTGAATCTGTCCATTTTGGGATCATGAGCATACAGAGATTCATTTTCTAAATGTTGGCAAAGGTAATTACATAAACCATCAACCTTTGATAGAGCTTTGGTATTTGACGTGACAGTATCTAATACCTTTACTTGATCTTCTTCTGAATACCAATCTAAGGCGCGGTCAAATAATGCCGCGCCTGTATCTCTAACATCCTGAACAACTTTAACAACTTTTGCTAACTGAATCTTTATATCAAAATGATTATAAGTGTAGGCTTCTTTATCTGCATCATACGTTGAATCAGCCATACCCCCCCCTTACATTTTTTCCCGCAAAGACACGTTAAGGAACTTAGCTAAATTTTATATCATTTTGTCATTTAATACAGCCAACCAGTTTTATCCTGGTTGGCTGCTTTAATCAGCCAGCTTTCACACCGCCACGCAATTTACCCATACCTGCTTGTGCTAGTTTGCCAACGCCTTTACCTAAAGACCTTCCAGCCATACCCCCAACACCTGACGCAGTATTAAACATCATGCCCCCTGCGGCGTTAGTAGCGCCAGTAATCCCACTGATACCATTACCGCCAGTGATGGTACTCACGAACGACGGTATCTGACCGATGATAAAAACGCCCATTAAAAACGCGATCAGGGCATAAAGAGCACCGCCTAAACCTATTTCAGCGCCTACAGGGAATTGGTTGCTCATAAATTCAATAAGAATATGAATAGTCAGCGTTACAAAAACATTAAGCAGGATATAGTTAAATGCTTGGCCTATCCATTGTTTTGTGAAAGTAACAGTTTGTTCATACATAGCCATCATTAAATAAAGTGGCCCGACAATAAGAAGTAGACCTACCATAAATTTAGCAATAAGCATTGTTGCGGCGGCATAGATAACAAATGCTGTACCCCCTGCGTAAAAAAGAATTAATGCCATAGTTGCAGCTAGGATTGTTGAAATATCAGAATCCCATAAACTTAATTCATTTGTTGCTTCAAGAATACGCTTACCGTTCGCGTTAATTTGTTGAATGACGGTTTCAAGCGCTGAAAAAGTACCCGTTGAGCCGATTAGCCTGGATGCTATTTCATCACCTGCGTCCATCACGAACGGAACAACCTTACCTATATACCATGCACTACCGACAAGGCCAGACATGATAACGACTAACTTTAAGCCGTTGATAAGCATATCCTGAATCGCATTAGGATCACCCTTATAATGAACTAACCCCCACTTCCAGACAAAATAAAGGCCAAAAGCAGCCCCCATTATTGGAAGGAAGATTTCATTAATATCACCGATATACGAGCTTAGATTACTTGATATAAATTGCGTTAACTCCTTATACATATCAGTGAGCATATTAACAGGCAATTCAAAATCAGCGGCTGCGTTGGCAACGCTGGGTATCAGCAATCCTAAAGGAAAAATATATTTAATATAATTTTTAAATTCCATACTACCCCCTTCACAACATTTATTTATCTGTAATTTTTAGATTTGGATGCGTTCCTGCGATAAGCAGAAGCATTTCAAATTCCATAGGCTTAAGTAGCCTTGTATTTTTACTTCCCTGTTTTTGGATTTCTTTTTTTCTCCATGCGCTACCGTCTGAAAGGCCAAAGAGATTAGCGATTTCATCCGTTGAAAGGCCGGTACTCTCACGTGCAGCCTTTACCTCAGCCGCCGTAGGATAGGTTTGTAAAAGCTTCGACTTTTCAATCATGTGTGTTAAAAGACTCCTGCAACTAAGTTAAGTTTCTGAAAAAACGTATAATTTTGATTCCACTCTGACCGGGAATCGATCTATACTTTTGATCGCCATAATACCCCCTTCGTATTTGGCATTTATCTAGCCGTCTGGGGAAATTGCCAGGCGGCTTTTTTTTATACCTTCCCTGACACTCTAAACGGCCTCCTGTAACGCTCTGTATCGCGTTATCGGCACCGCGCTAACCCAATCCCCTGCCTAACCATCAAAAACAGCGTAGCGGCTTATCCATGAGCTTTGATAGCCTCGGCAGCTTTATGATCATGTACTGGCAGAACTGGTTTTAAATCATAGTGCCATATGGCACGAAAAGCAATCAGTAAGGCTACGTTGAATGTATCGTTGGATGTGATTAAAAAGAAAACAGATTATGTGAATATCAACGAACGCGATTAGCGATCGTTGTATTATTTCCATATTTCAAATATTTCTTTTTTCAAGATCAAACACTCGATCTATGTAAGATCTTTCTTCTTCCTTTCCTTTTACGCTATTAAAAATCAGGCTGGTCAATAACTTACATTGTTAATCAGGTACATCTTTACCAACCACGCGGTACGTTTTAACCAACCACGCGGTACATTTTAACCAACATAGCGGTACATCTTTACCAATCTGAAAGAATCTAATCAGGTACAGTTTTACCAAAAGCGCGGTACAGATTTTACGTTATCGCGGTACATCTTTACCAATGATGCGGTACAGATTTTCTGTGGATAAGTGCATTCGTAACGCTTTGTTTTATATCCTGTTGATAACTTTTCAGGATGCTAAAAAATAGGCCAAAATTTTTGACGTATTCAGGCGCGTGAGATTCACGCTGCCGCAGCTGGCCAGCTCATCGACGTTCTACTAATTTTCATTAAAAACAGTTACTTAGCATTACCGCTCCGTGATAAATCACATTCAGTAATTTTGAAGGCTTTATGGTTGCTTTGTAAAATGGCGGGTTGAGATCTGGCAAACACAATAAGGTACAGCATTTGTAATTTGTACCTGATTGTGTTTTACTCTCAAAATCTTTAGGCCAGTAGGGAGGGGGTGAAGC
>NZ_CP082907.1 GCF_023517775.1 Mixta hanseatica
ACGAACTCCCCGTTTAGTCCGACTACCACGCCTGTTCAGGTAACTGTTCACTTGATTCCAACCCTGACAGACACGACAAAGCGCCACTGGCGGTAGCCACTGGTAACGGTTTACGGAGCGAAGTTTGTATAGCGGACTATACACAGAGTTCTTGAAGTGTGAGCCCAACTACAGCTACACTGAAAGGACAGTTTTGGTTACTGCGCTCCGTTTAAGCCAGTTACCTTCGGAAGGAAGAGTTGGTAGCTCTAAATTCCGGCAAACGAACCACCGTTGGTAGCGGTGGTTTTTTTGTTTACAGGATATGAGATTACGCGCAGAGGAAAATTATCTCAAGAAGATCATTTTGGTAGAACTACCAAATTATTGATTTAGTGTGTAGTGGAGTTTTTGAGGTGCATCTATGGCTCCCATCTCCGTACACTTTCACACAAGTGCTGGGACTGAAAGAGTTGTCCGTAACGTTAAAAGTACTGCCGGTCATCAGCGTTACCACCCCATGTCAAAACTGATTTTTTAGATAAAGCCGCAACAAAATACATTTACATATTTAAATGCATAAATATAATATCCCTTTCTCTCATCTTTTAGGATATTCGTTATGAGTTCGCTTTTTAGTCCGTTAAATCTTGGCGGTTTCAAACTAAGAAACCGTATTGCTCTACCGCCGCTGACTCGCTGCCGCAGCAATCAGCCAGGCAACATTCCTGGTGATCTGATGGTTGAATACTATAGGCAACGTGCCAGTGCGGGTTTTATGATCACTGAAGGTACACAGATTGAGCCTCGAGGTCAGGGATATGCCTGGACACCAGGAATCCATAGCGAAGCACAGATCGCAGGTTGGAAAAAAGTGACTGATGCCGTCCATCAGGAAAATGGGACAATTTTTTGCCAACTCTGGCACGTCGGCCGTGTATCACATAATGCCCTTCAACCAGGAATGGCTCCCCCGGTTGCACCTTCGGCAATTACCGCAACCGGGGTAAGAGTATTTATTGAAACGGGTCCTGGAGAAGGCATTCTGACAGCACCCAGCGAACCACGGGAGCTCTCAACCCAAGAAGTGAAAGATATTGTAGAGCTTTATCGTGTCGCAGCGGAGAATGCGAAAAAGGCTGGTTTTGACGGTGTAGAACTACATTCAGCCAACGGATATCTGATAAACCAGTTTATTTCTGAACATACTAACTTCCGTAAAGATGAATATGGTGGCTCACTCGATAACCGACTGCGTTTCCTACGCGAAATAACCGAAGCTGTTAGTTCAGTATTTGGTAGCCATCGAGTTGGAGTACGCTTTGCCCCCTTATTTTCGAGCACAGATGAAGATAGAGTTTATCTTGGTCTTGTTGAAAAAGACCCTCATGATACTTATATACGTGCAGCAAAAATTCTGAACGATCTCGGAGTAGGTTATCTTTCAATCGCCGAAGCTGACTGGGATAATAGCCCAGAGATGCCTGAAAGTTTCCGTGTTGCCCTACGTAAAACGTTCCAATCTCCGATTATGTATTCTGGTCTTTATACTCAGGAAAAAGCTGAACGTATTTTAGAAAAAGGCCTGGGTGATTTGTTCGGTTTTGGACGTTCATTTATTGCTAACCCAGACCTCCCTGAGAGGTTCAAAGCCGGTTATCCATTAAATAGTACTGACAGATCCTCTCTATATGGTGGTACTGAGAAAGGATATACTGATTATCCTGTTTATTATCCCTAATTTTGTGAGGCAGCATGTCACCGGAAAATGCCATTAAGTTACTAGGTAACCCTACTCGGGTTTCTATCCTAAAATGGCTGAAAAATCCAGAAGAGGAATTTGCTGATTATTCTCAGCTTTTTCCTTTCGAAAAATATGGTGTCTGTGCCAGTCTCATTCAGGACAAGGCGGGTTTATCACAACCCGCAACCTCGCTATGCCTAAAAAGTTTGCATGATGCTGGACTACTTGAAGCGATAAAGGTGGGTAAATGGACTTATTACCGCCGCAGCGAATTTCGCATAAAAAAGATGACAGATGCTGTCATTATATCTCTACAGCAGTTATAAAACGGAAAGAAGATGCTACAAATATTCATATTTACCATAACATCCCTGTTGTGATCTGACCTGTTATGGGTGCACCGCCACACAGAACATCTAAAAAAAATCCCGCTATCGCGGGCTTTTTTTTAGATGTTTACGGCTTTTTTGCAGTTTTTAAAGGTAGTTGCATGCATTTTGCCATAGTAATCCTGTCGGTCATCGTCCCATGCCCATGAAATGAGATAAGCATCTGATGAGCCACTAACAGTCCTGATTCGACGAGTCAGACCTGACCATACTCCTGTCAGATCAGCAACATCCACTTCGAGTTCAGATGCGAGATCTTCACACCAGAAACCGTTTGAGCTGTCACTGTTTTCAAGGATAGCCTTCAGTACAGAACGTGATTTACTGCTCAGGCCTCGAACAAGCTTTTCCGCTTGGAGCGATGATAAATCGGTAGGGCCTTCACCGTTTTCTTCAAAAACATCCTCATCCACGCCCTCAGCAATAAGGGCTAGAACTTCGCTGCGTGCGCCAGCTGAAAGCTTTTGCAAATCGATCAATGACAAAAAAATTCCACTCATGTCTGACTTCTCCTCGTTGATTTGAAGAAAGACTAACACAGACTAAGCGTTTGACGATACTTAAATGCATTAAACGATAAGGCAAACATCTACTAAGCAAGGCTTATCTCAAATTATGCATTTTTGCTTTGATAATTTCTCTTAAGGTGAACATAAAACCCATCCCTGATTTGAGGTTGATTTACCATAACATCTCTGTAGCGCATCAAACCGAACCCTGACATATCAGAACACGCCGTTCTTTTAAAAGGATTTTTATGGTAATACTGGATAACCATCCATTTTACTGACCCGAAGCTGTGATGACACCTGACAAACCCGACAGGGAGCTCCCTCTCCTTGCTACAGAAGAATGGCTTACACCGAACCACAGTACGCAGCAGGATAAAAACAGCGACTGGATTTCATCTCTGGAGAGAGAACTGGAGGAAATCTCACAAAAATGGCCCTTCCCGCGTAGTTTTACATGACGTTGCTTTTTCACATGCTCGCGTAACCCAGGCTCAGACTGTGGCAGCCGCATAAAAAAGCCCGTATGCATGAGGCTTCCACCACAACTTCGTCAGTTGGCGTCAAAAAAACCCTTCCTTTGCAGCGTTAAACGTTGCACTACCGGCAGCGCCTATTATAACTACAGTTCATTAACACGCATTAATTTAAAAGGACAGGATAATGTATCAGCTATTTTTTCGCTGCCCTGAATGCGGGAACCTAAAGTTTATATACACTACCCGGAACGAAAAGCGGGAGACTCCTCACGGTGCTGTATGCAGCCGGTGCGGCACGCGCCTTACGGTTGCCTCCTGTCTGTTATCCGGAAAGCCCCCTCCTCCAAGCCAGACCCGTGACTGACTAACGGCTCGCAGGTTTATACGGGCGTGCTATAAAAGGTGGTACATCAGCTGTTATGGCTGGAGATCCGGGTTCAACTCCAGTAGCCCGTTCCATTTCCTTCTACGTCACGTCAAAAGCGTTTCCCAGGTACAGGTCTCACCTCAGGAATAACCAGCTTCATTTAAAATAAAAGTGCTTTTGCGCAGGCCATTAAAAAGCCCGCAATGCGGGCTTTCTTCATAGCGGTTCAGGATACCGATTTTCTAGAAGGCCCTCTCCGGCTGATTTGGCCTCCTTTTCTCCCTGCTTCCTTTGCACGCTCCGGGTTGTTCTTGAAGTTACCTCCGCTTACGCGACCGCCTCGCTGTCCAACTTCTGCAGCCCGCTCCGGATTTTCGGCAAAATTGCTGGCACCACCACGACGTACTGACATAAAACCCCCAGTTTGAGTTAAGTTCCATCATCCCAAAGCATAGGAGACATTATTCTACCGGTAGGTTTTTAACAGGGACTTGTGAAGCTGGCAAAAAAAACGGCGCCGTAGCGCCGTGAGAATCAGTTTTTAGTGTGCAGAATCCCCGGGTGAGGGCTACATGTTTATCGGCTTTGCACAGTGAACATTTATTAAAATACCTCCTCCCCGGATACAAAAAAACCCCGCCATCTTGCGCGGGGTGAATAAAGAAGAATCCAAACGTACTCTCGGTAAACGGAACCAGCAGGAACCGTCACCTCTTAAGCCTGGTAAAGAACGATCCGTTACTCAAGCGAAGCCAGGCACCCGCAGCCGGCGTTGTCGTACCGGATCCCCCCAGGCATATTTAACATAACAGTACTGTTAAGCATGCGGCTGTAGGCTAAGCGCTTATCTTAAAGATGCATCTGATAAATACCTTTTGTGCTCCTTCCCTGCCGGAGCGACAGTTTTAACGTATCCTGTAGGCTTCGCCTGCCGTACGGGTAGAGCTTTCACAGCAAGAAGGTCACGCATGTACAGAAACGAAGACGAAAAGCTGTCTGACATAATAATGGGCGAAGCCGTCCTCGAGCTGCTAGATGAAATTGCGCCTGTCACAACCAGCTCGCTGCTACTCAAGTTGCAGGCTTTCCTGCTCAGGGAAGAAAACGCAAACAAAGAAAAAGCTATCCGTCACGCCATTGACGAGGTGAAAGCGGCAACTGAGCGGTACAGCAGCGCCACCCTGGTAGATGCGGCGATAAGGCACTGATGCAGTTTCCTGATCACCTTTGCCAGCCGCTCGGATTTACCATAACATCCCTTGGGCGCACCCCTGCAGAGCCCCTCAGCGCGATTCTGCCGCGTCCGGGCCAGAATCCAGCCCTTTCCCTGCCCGGAACCGCGAAAATCCGCCCTGATAATTTCTGACCGGCTGCATGGCTATGCACGCAGGTGAATAGCGGGCGGTTTCACGCGTATGTTGTCACTAAGCCCCGTTTTCCGGCGCTTAACTCCTCTGATAACGGTGAACGGGCGCGCAGTTTACTGTGCGGCCGTGAGGCGTTGGCCAAGCCGCCAGGCGCGGCAGAAAACAGATGGTGCCATTCGCTACCACTTTGCGAATCCTGCCCTCCGTCTGAATCGCAGAAAAATTTTGTACGTACGAAATTCAGGGTATTGGGCTGTGCCTGAGCGGCTGGCTTCTGGTACGCCAGCTCCTTACGCTGGCAGGGGACTGAATGACAAAATCAGATCCGTTTAAAACGATAATCCGGACGCTTTAAAGATAAGTTTTCGTTTACGAAAAGTGGCTCTGCCTGATATTTTTCAGACTGGTATAACAGACGGTAAGAGAATTAATGGACGCAAAAACACTCGCCGTATCGGTTGCTGATGGTATTGCTTCACTTCCGATGGATTTTTACCTGGGTATTGAACGAACCTTTCAGGATCTCAGCCTGTCAGATGGCGGCAGAAACATTCAGCGTCGTAACTTCGGTGATGATGAGAGGATGTACCGCGCTTTAAATAAGCTCTTCCGTAACAGAGCCATTCTGGGGCAGGTCGCGGAGATGATAATCAAAGACGCTTTATCATATCTTCCGGATCCTGCCCTGAAAAAAATCACAGATAAACTCATCGGAGCAGCGACTTCACTGGGTTCAAGACAGTCAATGCAGCTGGCCATTACAGGTTATCTTGGCTCAAAAGTTGTTGGCGGAATGATGGCCAGCACAATAACGAAGTTATCACTGAGATTATGGACAGGCTCCCTTGTGGGCGGCATCGTTTTACAGGGGGTGCTTTCGCGTGCTTCTGCAGCTTCCCGGCGTTTAAGGCATAAAAACCCCGAATTATGGTCAAAGCTTTATATCCTTGATTTTGATATGCTTTACTTCCTCTTTGAAGAACCTTTAGCTAATTACATCGAGCTTGGTGAGACTCTTCGTAAAAACCCTTTGAAAACGGAGCAATTTCTGGGTGCAATCGAGAATCTTTAGACTAATCAGAAAAGTCGTTTCTGAGTTATCCGGGGCGGTGGTTATCAGCGCCGTAGTTATAGGAATTTTCATCGCAATTTTTGCGAATGAAGGGATTATGCGCGTTATCGCTCCCGTTCTCGTCTTTATCGCAGGCCTGGTTCTTTACTGGTTAGCCTGGATGATTTCATCAAAAGAAGATCGGAAATAGGCAACTCAAAAAAGCATTACTGTGGGCAACATTGTCACCGTATGGGCGTCAAAGGCTGCAGTGACAGTAATCCCTGTAAAGACAGGTCCTCATTCAGTTCACTCCAGTGAATGCCGCGCGGACTCAGCTCAAAACTTGCCAGCTGTTCAGCGCTGGCATTCTGCAGCGCAGGAAAGTACGTCAGAGGCACGCCCAGCACGCGACCATCGCTCAGCTGCAGCCACATGTTGTAGGGATCAAATTTTGCCGATTTGATGGATACGCTCATCACGACCTCCGGTTGACCGTCACGAATTTACGTTGATAGTATGCCCGGGTAGTCCTGTCGTCCATGACGACCACCAATGATCCCACGGCCTGAGAGGATCGCCTTCGGGTGGCTGTACAGAACACTCCCGCAGCCTGAAAGGGAGAACGCAAAGCGTGGTACATCTGCCCGCCCCTGGAAGCAGATATCGTCACAAACAGCGCACCTACGACGCGACGATGAGGGTACATTTCACAATGCAGTGACCGGCACCGACCGTCCTGTCATCCGCTGCCGGCAGTCATAACCACGACAGCCCGCTACACCCTGCGATCACCATTACGTCTTCCGGAAAGCACCTGTTTGCAGAGGCAAACGCGCCTCCGGACTGAACGGCGTCACTTTGGTTCGAGTGAAACGAGAACAAAGTGACGCGTGAAAAAACCACGCTGCAGCCCCTGCGGTACAACGCCTGACAGCGATTTCCACAATCTGACGTGCACGTATTACGTGTTTTCATGCGCCCTGAACGGGCTTTTAACCACAACGCTGCCGGCGCGACCGCAGGCAGGTTTCATTAAGAAAGGAAAAAGAACGGCTCGGTATCGATGGCGACACCAGGAGACTGGTGTGTGGAGGGAGTCTGACGCAAGTCAGCCCGGCGTAAGCCGCGAACAGGTCAGCGACCTGGGGAAACCTCGCAAGAACTCAACAATTCGTCACCCCGATGCACAGATACCAGCCGGGACGCAGGAAGCGCAAAAGCAACCGCGCCGTCGGGGCCAGAATTACCGGAAAAGCAGGTGCTGTCAGCCGGCTATTTCCAGAACTGCCACCATTTGCCAGCAGGCAAAACGGGCAGTGCTGTCTCTTTTTTATGTTCGAGGAGATGCAGGGACTGCTTAAGGCTGTCGATATGCGACTCCTGAGCAGAAACCAGTGTACGGAGGTGTTCAACTTCCTGTTTCAGGCTATGAACGAGTTGTTCATTAGCTGTATAAGACACTGTAACACGCTGTCCAGATACTTGTTCTTCTGGCTGTTCAACCGTAGTTGAAGAGATATCGCCGAAAACACGAATAAGCTCTGATATGTCTATCATTTTTGAGTTGCGTACACCTGCGCAGGTAGACAGTTCACCTGTTTTTATAAGCCTGTGCAGCGTTGTCCTGCTTTTACCTGTAAGCCTGGCGGCCTCACTGATAGATACTTTCGCCATGCGGATACCGTTATTCCTGATTTAACTTTGCCAGAAGGCAGGCATGAAGGCGCTCGGCATCCTCATGAAGCCGTTCGCACATGTCCGCTTCCGTATCCAGGTCCAGCTCGTTGAGCTTCTCCAGCAGAAGCAGGCTTTGCCCCTGAATGAATTTTGCCATGTTCAGCGCAGTTTTTTGCTGTTTCGTCATCAGACGCTCCGTTGCGTACGTACCATATGCTGAAAACAGGTGAAATGACGCTTCCTCGGTTCCCCTGGCTGCGCCAGACGAACACTGCGGCGAGCGTTACCGGCTAACGACGAAAAGGCTTAGGCTTGCTCTAGGTAAACTCAGCAGCCTGACGTTCTTCAGCCCGTGCCTGTTTAGCGGCTTTCGCTTCACGTTGTCCCAGCAGCTGCTCACGGGCAACACGCAACACCTCTTTTTTTTCCGGCCCGGACAGCTTTTTGCCTTTTGCCCGTTCCGCTGCAAAGACAGCATCATCAAGGAACTGCTTTTCAGTCTTAGATACAACATGCAGGCGACCAGCCATAAATCCTCCAGGTCAATGTCAACAGCGCCCCCCTTTCCCCCCGAGCCTGGTCCCCGGAACCCCGGTTTTCCATAGGCTCCGCCCTCCTGACGAGCATCACAGAAATCTGCCGATTCCCGGTGCTCAAATCAGAAGGGGCGAAACCCGACAGGACTTAAAGATACCGGACGTTTCCATCCGGTGGCTCCCTCGTGCGCTCTCCTGTTCCCACCTTACAGCTTAGCCCGTGTCTTTCCGCTGTTATGGCCGCGTTTTCTCATACCACGCCTGACACTGGGTGCTGCTTAGGTGGTTCGCTCCAAGCTGGACTATATGC
>NZ_CP082908.1 GCF_023517775.1 Mixta hanseatica
CGTTCGGAAGCGGGGTCCACTCTGTTTAATAGTGGACTCTTGTTGCAATTTGCAACGGAAACAGCCGCGTGCAGTGAATGTAATACTGCACGTTTGTCTCATTCTGATGCTCAGTTGCGAGTGTTTGAGTGCTTTCATGTTTGAGTGTTTGAATTCACTTTTTGGGGTTGGTTTTTCGGCCCTGAAAGGGTCGGAATCCTTGTATTTATACTTAAGGGATAACTCTAGGATTTAAATTCGCTTCCAGCCCTTGTGCCGCAAGGCCTGAGAGCCAATTTGCTCGAAAATGGTTTTGTGAGTATGATTTCTGACAGGTGATCGTGTCTGAGAACTAATTTTTGATTACTTGGGGTGGTTCCCAAGACCTTACTTACTGACACGATGATATGAGAAACCCCTGCAAGTGCTACCAACACTTCAGGGGCGCGATCACCTGGCTAAATACGGTTTGAAATCGACTCTCAACAGGTGATACGGAAATGATAACACACCCTTCCAGCGCCTGCCCATATTGGAGCAGGTGCTATGCAAAACCCTAAGCTACAGAACCTCACCGACTACAGCCCCGACGATAAGCCGTGGGATGCTCATAAGTCACAATCTGATGATGTTGGCGGTATCTATCTGCGTGCTGCTGAATTTGAGTCTTATGCAGCCCGCATGCGCGATTGTGGCGGCCTCCTGCGTTTTGGCTGGTCTACCCTTAAAGACACCGGAGAAACGCGTTTACGGCTCCGTGAGGCGCATTTCTGCCGCGTTCGTCACTGCCCTGTCTGCCAGTGGAGGCGCTCCCTGATGTGGCAAGCCCGTTTTTATCAGTCTCTGCCGAAAATTGTCGCTGATTACCCTGATGGGCGATGGATGTTTCTGACGCTCACCGTTCGTAACTGCGCCATTGAAGATCTCGGAGAAACACTTACCGCCATGAATGCGGCATTTCAGCGAATGAAGGTGCGGAAGGAATTTAAACCCGTACAGGGATGGATTCGCACCACAGAAGTTACCCGCGGCCGAGATGGTTCTGCGCACCCCCACTTTCACACCCTGATGATGGTTCCTCCTGGGATGCTGAACGGTCATGACTACGTTAAGCACTACCGCTGGGTTGAACTCTGGCGTGACTGCCTGCGCGTTGATTACGATCCTAATGTTGATGTTCGGGCAGTGAAACCCCGTAAGCCTAAAGATGGCCAAACGCTGGCATGTGCAACTGCCGAACTGGTGCGCGGTGCCGTTGCTGAAACCCTGAAATATTCGACGAAGCCGGCTGATATGGTTGCTGACCCGGACTGGTTCTTAGAACTGACCCGGCAGACGCACAAACGCCGCTTTGTTGCGACCGGTGGCGCGCTTAAAGACGTTCTGAAACTTGAGCAGGAAACGGATCAGGACATGGTGATCGGGGATGATATTTCCGATGGTGAAGACGATGGTTCACGCCTCGCCTTTGGCTGGGATTCGACGCCAAGAAAATACGTCCGTTTGCCTGAGCGCGATAAGTTTAAATCAGATCCTGATTAGGGTGTCGGGGCCTGCCCTGACCAGGTTGTTTTTGGATGCCGCTGCGTGTGGCGGTACTCCAAAAACACATCTTGTCCGGTACACAGATTTCCTTTGGCATTCCTTCGGGTTTCCCTGAGATTTCCACTCTGCATGCATACACGTATACACGCATAACCAACGGCAGAATTCGGGCAGGATATGTAAAGTGGGCCCACTTTACGCCTGCCTTATTCGCATCCTGCTCAAAGGAAAATCAATGACAAAACAGCAAAGGATCGACGGGTTTCGTAAGGCGGAAGCATCGCTAAAGCTGGAGGGGATGGATCCTTCTGGAACTCCCTTTTATGAGTCTGTAAAAGCCCGAATTATCTCCGGTGAAATCACCTACGAACAGGGCAAAGCTGAGATTCTTTCCCACTACAAAGCCCGCGCAGAAGGTTGAATCGTCAACTTCTAAATCGGGGGATCCCTTTAGGGTTCCGATTTAGTGGTTGTACGACTGCACCCCTCATACCCTTGTGATGGGTGATGGTTCACGTAGTGAGCCATCGCCCTGTAAAGCCGCTTTTACCCCCTTCAAGGCATTGCCTGTGGGGTAGGTGCGCAAGCCCTGCCCTACAGGTGATGCCGTGGGGGTATCCTCGTTTTGCTTGGTGTGCCTTGTTCGTTTAAATCTGCCATGAAGAGTGTCAGGGGTCATGTCGTGCGGCCGCGATGAGGAACGGGGATTGCCCCCGCAGCTCTGCGAGGAGGCATACGC